>JADKKK010000011.1 GCA_016720545.1 Myxococcales bacterium | reverse complement strand
GGAGGCTGGACGGGTTGCCAAGGCCTAATCCCGGGGCTCCCCGCTCCCACCACTCTGACCCTGCCTGACACTGCCTGCGTGGCTGTGCCTCGGGTCGCTCCGCCGGACGGGGTCGTGCCGGTCGTGCCCTTGGTCGCGCCCCCGGCGTCAACGACGCGGGCGGTTGCCACTCGGCCGGTCGGAGGATCAGGAAACAGGTCTGGAACGTGCTCGCACCAAGGGCACTCCGGAAGATGGCTCCCATAGAAGTGGTGCGCTCGCGCTTTGCAGGGGCCAAGTTCCTTGAGAGCTGCTGCGATCCCGCGGCGCCAGTCACGGGCGGTCGGCCGAAGCAGTGGCTCGGCGTGGCCATCGTCAAAGCACCTCATGAACAGTCTCTGAAGGTCGGGATGAACCACATCGATCGGCACGCTCGGGTACTCCCGGTCAAGAGGTACGCTCCGCCGGATACTGTACGGGAGTAGTCCTTTGGCGATCTTCTCCTTCATCCTCGGAGCCTCACCGGGGCCACGGTAAGTTCCCTGGAACGGGTGTGTTCCGAGCAGGAGGTAGTGAATCAAGACCCCGAGCCCGAAGTGGTCGTGCTCTCGCGTTCGCTCGACGTCCTTGAACGGCACATCGGAAAGCTCCGGTGGGGTGAACTCATCTTTACCGACGAAACACCGGTAGACTTCGCCCGCATTGTCACCTCGCACCTGAAACGAGTCCGTGTCGATGAGGGTAACCAGCGTGTTCTCGCCGACCCAGACGTTGGATTCGTTAACATCCCCGACGACGTAACCCTTCGAATGAAGTGCTTCGAACACCGAAGCCAGCTGTCTGGCTCAGGTAGCGGTAGTGAAAGCCGGCGAGCACCTGATGGCGTCGCTTCGGGGTGTACACGTCGACCAGCGGGCGCATTCCCGCTGCCGTCCTCGGCATGAGGTACCCGAGCACCTCGCCGCCGTCGTCGTTCACGACGAGCTCGATCGGCCATGCCAGGCTGCGATGACCACGCTCGGACGTCGGGTCGGCGGGTGGATTCTTGATCATCGCGCTGAGCTTCCGCCGATGTTCGTCGGTGGGCTCTTTGAACAACTTCACCACCAGCGATGGGTCGGGCGGAAATTCGCAAACCTTGCCCTCGCCGCCGCTGCCAATCACCTTCAGCGTCGCGGGATCGAACCGATCGACCCGCCTCGTGCACCTCGCGATCACGCGCGTTCGCGGCTGGGGGCGACAAGGGGGCCAGACCAGCGTGATGTCGTCGTCGGTGCGCTCGCGGACCCGTGCGGACACCGAGGAACCGCCGGGAAACCTTCTTCTGCCGGCTCCACCTCGACGCTCCTGCATGAAGTCGATGAGGGTTGCGAAGAACGGCGGATGAGGGGTCCCGTGAGGCATCTGCAGCGCGAGGCGTTGGAGGCCATCGGTGAAGAGCGCCAGCGTACGCGGGGCTCCTGCGCGAAAGGCGTACTGCGCCTGTTCGACAGCACCCTCCGACGTGAGAAAAGTTGTCTCGTTCACGTGCTCTCCACGCTCGGGACGCGTTAGTGCGGTGGGAGGGGTGGTGTCATCGAACTCGACGATAGCGCCGTCCCCCACCTGGGCGGCGACCAGGAGCTCTGGCGTGACCACGGCGACCAGCAGTGTGGTGGCGAACTCCCTCAGCTCCGCGCCGTGCTCGCGTGCCTCCTGGACCAGCCTTTCGCGCGCTCCGTCGAGGACCCGGGCGAGGCAGTCACGCCAGGCGCTCTCGGTCTGCGGGAGACCCAGGGCTCGCTCGGCACGGACCGAGTCAAGGGCGGCGCTCGCCGCGGCCGCCGACCCCAACGCCGCGTAGCGGGCAGAGCCCGCTCCGTCTGCTACCGCAACCACCATCATCCCCAGCGTCACGTCGACCGCGTGCGCGTCCTGACACTCGGCACCGCTCTGTTCGTGGCCTGAGCCCCGCACGGAAGCGCCCACCACGCGCCACTGCGGCACACCGTCAACGCCCTGCGCGCGCGTCACACGGTCCATGTCGAAGGCGGCGCGAGGGGGGTCTGGTCTCCGACCTTGCTCTGCGAAACCTTCCGCAAGCTGCTCGAGAGCCAGACGAACATTTCCTGGAATTTCAAACCAGACAGCTGGACCGGCTCGTAGCCTACGGCGAGACTCCGCAGGACGCCCATATCCGCACCGGCGACGCCCACGGCGAAGAACGCGAGCTTGCTCTCTCCCGCCGCGGCCCGCAGGAGCTTCCTGGCGGACTCAATGTCGTCGGTCGGGGCCCCGTCCGTGATGAGGAAGAGCCATGGGCGGTAGTAATCGATCCCATTCGCCTTGTAGGTCGCCTTTCGTGCATCGATCAAGGCGATCGCCTTGGTGATCCCTTCGCCCATGGCCGTCGTGCCTCTCGCGACAAGCGTGGGCGCACGAAAATCATCTGCGGTCACGAAGTCTTGCGCGACGTGGGCAACGACGTCGAACGTGACTATCGCGATCTCGGCGCGAAGCCGCGCGAGCGAGTCGCTGGCTAGGGTCTCCTGAAAGTCGACCAGCGCTGCGTTCAACGCATCGATGGGGGCGCCGGCCATCGACCCGGAGGTATCGAGGAGCAAAACGCAGGCGCACCGTGGCTCCTGGTTCATCGCGAATTCCATCTTGTCGAGGCTGCTCATCATCGGATCTCCCGGAGGTCCGGGCTCCCCCCGGGCTCCCCAGATGGTACCGACGTTGGTGTCAATGGCCACTCGAAAAACTGACCTCCGTCCTTGGACCTGGCGGTTGGGGGGAGAGCCCGCCACCGAGCGGGGCCCGGGCCAGAGGCCACCGAGGGCGTCCCGAGGCCCAGCCACCGGGGGGAAATGCGCGCGCCCTCGGCGCATCGGGTCTCACATCCTCGCTGACGCAACGCGCGCCTCCTGCCTCACGCCGAGCGCGGCTCTGTCGATGAGGAACGACGCCGGGCGCGCGGGCAACCTCTGCGGGGCCTGATCGGGCCTCCCGAGCCTCGATCCCCGACCTGCGCGAGCGACCGGCCGCCCTCGAGGCTCACCGCGCGCCGCGCGCGGCTCGTGAGCTCGCCCTGGATCCACCAGGGACGCTGGGTCACAGCGGTCTCTGAACACGGCACAACAGTCGTGTGTACGTTTATGTCACGGCGACGTCGCCGGTTCGACGGCACCCAGGCTACTCCGTGCTGCTTGCTACTTGAGCGCGTAGCTCTCGAGGTAGTCGAGGCCACTTCGAACTGCGCTGGACGCATCGATCACGTGGATGGGCGCGCCCATCGCCCAACCGACGCGGACGGCCTGAAAGAGTAGGGCGTGGAGGAAGCTCTGGGTGGCTATGCCCATGTCTCGGAAGTCGAGCGCCACGGGGCGCCCGGCGGCTACCAAGACCCGAACCCGCTCGCCAAAAGCAACGGCCGTGCCTGGATCGTCCAAGCACTCACGAACGCTCAGGTGCTCGGTGTCGGGCGGCGGCGGCGCGTAGGACAACCATCGGCGAGTGCCGGGCCCCGGGGTCCGTTCGTCGACGCGATTTCGGATGACGTCGAGCAATGCATCGCGGTCCACGACTTCGAGGGGTAGTTCGAAGACGGCGAGCGTACCCGGGAAGCCCGTGCCAGACGGCGAAAGCAGCTGGGCGCGGTGGGTACCTGCGGCATCGTCACTCGTCAACAGCAGGCTGGCTCCGCGCGTGGCGAGCAGGAAGCGCCCGGCGGTTAGCTTGGCCATCTCCGAGGTGAAGAACAGCCCGAGGCCCGCGTTGTTCAAACTGCCCGTTTGGCCCTCGGGAAAGGTCCCTGAGATGTGCGGACGAATCGCCTTCTCGAGCGCCGCTTGGGCCGTTTCCACGTTGTGGAAGCGCCTCAGGCTCTCGAGGATGCCGCGTCCGGTATCCGCGACGATCACCTGGACGGTGTCCCGAGTGTAGTCGCCTCTTCCTGCAGCCATGCGCTGCGCGCCTACGACCGCGCCGAGCGGATCTCCACTGTGCTGAATCACGTTCCGTAGCAGCTCATCGATGACATATGCGAGCGCGTCTCGTGACTCGGACTCGTCGTCGCTCGGCACGGCGAGTCGTGCGATTCGTTCCGCGACGCGCGCCTGTCCGAAGGTGACCCGTTGGATCGGGACCGTTCGTTCGACCTCCGACCGAGGAGGCTCGCGGCCGTCTCGGGCGGCGTCGAATCCGACCGCGTGGGCGAAGCGAGCCGCTGCGGAGCCGCTGCGGTGGTAGACGTCGCAACGCGCATCCTCGGAGCGCTCGTGCCGCGCGAGGGCGCACAGCGCGACGAGTGCCCACATATCAACGGTCTCCAGCTCGTCCAGGTTGGCGTGCGACCACGGCGAAGCCGTGACCGCGGACAAGAAGGGCGAGGGATCGTTGAGCACGATTCGGGACGGAAGCCCGAGGTCAGGCGGGTCGCTCATCGCGCGGATCTAGCACGGGGGAACGCCGCATGAGGGGCGGCGGGGCAGACGCGGCTCGAGCGCAAGGGGCGCCGCACCGAGTCTCCGCGTTTCGCCGGGTGGGGCGGCGCTGACCGGATCACCGAAGCACCATCTGGCGCCGAAAAATGTGGGAGACTAAGCTCACAAGTCGCACGTTTCCTCCTTGCAGCCGTGCGGCTGCCATGGCACCCCGAGAGAACCCCATGCGAACCTCCGGCACTGTCGCTCGCGTCCTTGGATTCGGCCTCTTGTTGGGCGGCGTCGCCTGCTCCGCGTTGAGTGAGGACGAGCCGACGGGCGGCTCGCAAGACGACGCCCTCGAGGCCCAGTTCGACAAGAACAACGTCATCAGCGACGAGGAGCTCTCGACGAGCACCATGACCGTCGGCGACGTGCAGAAGTTCCTCGAGAAGACGCCCTACGGCACGCGCTCCGGCCTCGCGTCGTTCACCGAGGAGAACAAGACCGCCGCGCAGATCCTCCACGCCGAGGGCGCCCGCTACAAGGTGAGCCCCATCGCGCTGCTCGCGAGGCTCCAGCTCGAGCAAGGGCTCATCTCCAAGACTCAGGCCTCGACCGCCACGACCGACATCGCGTTCGGGTGCGGCTGCCCCGACAGCCCGGTGTGCGGCCCCAAGTACCTCGGCTTCGCGAACCAGGCGGCGTGCGCGGCCGGCTCGCTGCGCAGGTCGATGGACAAGCAGGCGAACGGCGGCTCCACGATCTCGGGGTGGAAGGTCGGTCTCGCGAAGAAGTCGCAGGACGGCGTCGAGATCGTGCCGAAGAACACGGCGACGGCTGCACTCTACACGTACACGCCGTGGGTCGGCGAGTCGGGCGGCGGCAAGACCGGCGTCGGCGGCACGAGCCTCTACTTCAAGGTGCTGAAGCGCTTTACCGACGCCTACGTCATCGCGACCAGCGGCGGCACGGTCCACTCCGACGCGTCGACGCCGGACACGGGCAAGCCTAATCCCGTACCCGCGCCCGACGCGGCCCCACCGCCCCCGAAGGACGCCGGCCCCGTGCAGGACGGCGGCGTGTGCGGCTGCACGAACCCCGCGTTCCCCATCTGCGATCCTTCCACCAAGCAGTGCGTCAACTGCCTCGCTGACACCCACTGCGGCAACGGCAACGTCTGCGACACGGCCCTCACCAAGTGCGTCGAGTGCACCGCCGGCAAGCTCGACAACTGCGAGGCGTCCGGCAAGGGCGGGGCCTGCCTCGCGAACAAGACCTGCGGCTGCAACACCGACTCCGACTGCGGCTCGGCCACGTCGGGCCGCGTCTGCGGCGCCGCGAAGGTGTGCCAGGCGGGATGCCGCGGCGCGAGCGGGAACCGCTGCCCCACGGGGCAGGTCTGCTCGAGCACCAGCAGCGCGATCGGCACCTGCGGGGCGGGCACCGACGCGGGCACGCCCGACGCGAGCGCCGCGGACTCGGCGCCTCCGGCCGACGACGCGGGCACCGAGCCGCCTCCGCCTCCCCCGAACCCGAACGATCCCAACCCGCCCGGCGTTGACCCTGAGGAGCCCGAGGGGCCCTCGGCGACGGACCCGGACCTCGAGGGCAACGCCACCCCGGCCACCAACACGGCGCCCCCTCCGCAGCGCAGCGAGGGCTCGGTCGGCCCGACCGGCGGCGGCGCGGGGCCCGACAACGATCTAGGGCGCAGCGGGAGCAGCTCGTCGAGCGGGTGCAGCACGTCGGCGAGCGGCGCGGGCACGAGCAGCGCGCTCTTGCTCGGCGGGCTCGGCCTCGCGGTCCTCGCGGGCTCGCGGCGACGTCGCCGGTCGGCGTAGCGCGCGGGGTCGTCGGCGCTCGGCCTACCGGCGCGTGACGGCACCGGCCACGCGAAGACGGCGCGCACTCCCGAGGGAGGCGCGCCGTTTTCCTGTTCTACGACGAGGGTTTACTTCTTCTTGGGGGCAGCGGGCTTGGGGGCAGGCTTGGGCGCGCCCTTGCCGTGCTCGCCTTTGCCGTGCTCGTGGTGGCCCTTCCCGCCGCCGTGCTTCGGGAGCATGCCGAGCTGCTCGGCGACCTGCATGCCGTTGGCGAAGCTCCACCCCTTCACCATCTTGCCGTCCTTGAGGAGCACGATGTCGGCCGTGTCCATCGTGACGGCCTTCTTCGTCGCGGGCCTCCCGAAGAGCGGGCCGGTGTTCGTGCCGGTCATCTGGGCCTCGGTGACCACGAAGTCGCCGATACCCCAGGAGGACTTCACGGTCATCTTCGCGTCGGGGAAGGCCTTCATGTGGTTGTCGAAGAACTTCTGCGCGTCCGCCTTGCCCTTGGAGGGCGCGGGCTGGGTGTTGTCGATCCACTCGCTGGTGTCGGTCGTGAGCGAGAGGAAGTCGGTCGCGCTCTTCTTCTCCATCGCGCCGTACATTGTGCCGAGGAGCGCGACGTTCTTGGTCTCGGCCTCGCTGCCCGAGGCGGCCACGGTCTGCGGCGAGGCGGCGAGCGTCGGGATGGCGGGGGCCTTGCGTGGTGAGATGCCCATCTGTGACAGCATGGTGCCGTTGTCCCAGTAGGCGTGCTCCTCGCGGATCTTGCCTTCGGGGGTCCACCACGCGATGTGCATGGCCTGCCAGCCGATGGGCTTGTTCGTGGGCTTGATGGGGCCCATGTCGCCCTTGTTGGTGCCCGTGATCGCGTACTGGAGCACGGTCACGTCGCCCTTCGACAGAATGAGGTTCGGCGCGAGCTTCACGTCGGGCGCGAAGGCGAAGAACTTGGCGACCTCCGCCTCGATCGTGGCGCGGCCCTTGGTGGGCGGCGTGCCGGCCATCTTCCACTCGGCGTCGTCGGTGTAGAGGGCGCCGAGCTTCGCCGCGTCGTGGCTGTTCATCGCCTCGAGGTACCCCGCGATGGCCTTGGCCTGGAGCTCGGCGAGCGTGGGCTTCGGCGGCTCCGCCTTCACGGGCTCCTCCACCTTCGGCGCGGGCGGGGGCGGCATGTCCACCGTGGCCGCGGTCGGCACGGGGGCCTTCGGCGGGGGCGGCGGGTCGGAGCCGCACGCGGCGGAGCCGGCGGAGGCGAGGCCAAGCAGCAGCACGAGAGCGAGAGAGCTGGACGCGGAGTGGCGCATTCGGAGCCTTCGGTTCTTCCTGGCGTCGAGGACGCCGCTGCCGCGCTCCCCGCGCGGCGAGCATCGATATCCATTGGCGTAGGGCGGCCGTCAAGCGCAGAGCGAAGCGGGCCGGCGGTCAGGCGTGGCGAGGCGTGCTGGCGTGCAGGCATGCAGGCGTGCTGGCGTGCAGGCGTGATAGGTGATCGAGTGTGAGACAGCGTCCCCTGGGAAAGACAGGCCTCGTGACCTCGGAGCTCGCGCTGGGGACCTGGGGCCTCTCCGGCGAGGCCTACGGCCCGGTCGACGAGCCCGACGCGGAGGCGGTCATCGCCCGCGCCCTCGACATCGGCGTCACGCTCTTCGACACCTCGGACTCGTACGGTGGCGGGCGCATGGAGGGGCTGCTCGGCCGCCTCTGCAAGGGCCGCGACGACGTCGTCATCGTCACCAAGGGCGGCACCGATCGCCGCATCGATCCGCCGATGAAGCGCTTCGACGAAGAGTTCCTGCGCGGCTCGGTGGAGCGCTCGCTGCGCCGACTCGGGGTCGAGGCCCTCGGCGTGTACCTGCTCCACTGCCCGAGCCGCGAGGCGCTCGTCGGCAACGGCGAGACCCCGGGCGCGCTCGCGACGCTGCGGACCCTCCGGGACGAGGGCAAGATCCGGCACGTGGGCGTCTCGTGCGGCAGCGAAGACGTGCTCGAGCAGGCGCTCGAAGCGGGCGCCGAGGTCGTCGAGGTCGCCTACAACGTGTTCCACTCCGGAGCGCTCACCCGGAAGACCGGCGACATCATGGTGCGTCGGCCCGGCGTCCTCGCGCGCTCGGTGCTGAACTACGGCGTCCTCGCCGGCCTCTGGACCCGCGACCGCGAGTTCCCCGACACAGACCACCGCTCGCAGCGCTGGACCCGCTACGAGCTCGAGCACCGCATAAGCCAGCTCGAGGCGCTGCGGTTCCTCGTGCGCGGCGACGTGCTCACGCTGCGGGGCGCCGCCGTGCGCTTCGTGCTCTCGAGCCACGTCGTCTCCGCCGCGGTGCTCGGGCCGCGCACGGTCACGCAGCTCGAGGAGCTCGTGCGCGAGACCGGCGGCGGCCCGCGTTATCTCCGCGACGACGACCTCGCGCGGCTCTACGGCGAGCTCGAGAAGGTGGGGGTGTCGACGTGAGCGCGCCTCGCTCGCTGGCGTCGGCGCGGGCGCTCGCCGAGGCGATGCTCGGCGCCGCGCTCGGCGCCGCAGAGATAGTCAATAGAATTTACCATGAGGCCGATCGGGGCGTGACCTTCAAGGTCGGCGACGACCCGGTCACGCGCGCCGACCACGAGGCGAACGCGTTCCTGCTCGACGCGCTCGGCCGGATCGCGCCGGGGGTCGTGCTCGTGGCCGAGGAGAGCGATCCCGCCTCGTACGCGGGCTACGCCGAGGCCGACGCGGCGTTCTTCATCGATCCGCTCGACGGCACGCGCGAGTTCGTCGCGAAGAACGGCGAGTTCTGCGTGATGGTGGGCTTCGCCGAGGCGGGGCGCGCCACGGTCGGCGTCGTCGCGTGCCCCTCGTGGGCCGAGGCCTTCCTCGGCGCGTCGCTCGGCGAGGGCGCTGAGCGCGGGTTCGCCGAGCGCGCGCTCCCCGGCGGCCGGCGCGAGCCAATTCATGTATCTTCCACAGAATCACTCGGCGACGCGCGCGGGCTCATCTCACGCTCCCACAAGAGCGCGGCGACCGACGCCGTGCTCGCGCGCCTGGGGGCGAAGGAGCTCGTGCCCTACGGGAGCGCGGGCCTGAAGGCCCTCCAGGTCGCGACGGGCGCGTTCGATTTCTACGCCCACCCGGGCCCCTCGGGCATGCTGTGGGACAGCTGCGCGCCGGAGGCGATCGTGCGCGGCGCGGGGGGGCTCCTCACCGACGCGGCGGGCGTCGCGATCGACTATCGCCGCCCCACCCTCGCGAACGAGCGCGGCGTCCTCGCGGCGGGGCTCGCGCTCCACGGGCGCGGCGTGGAGGTGCTCGCGCCCTTCGTGCCGGGAGCGTCGCCCTCACGGGCGTGTCGGAGCGCGCCCTCGTGAGAGACTCCGCCGACACGGTCATCGTGGGGGCGGGCATCATGGGCCTGTCGATCGCGTACCACCTCGCGAAGCTCGGCCACACGAACGTGACCGTGCTCGACAAGGGCTACCTCTGCGGCGGCGCGAGCGGGCGGAACGGCGGCGGCGTGCGCGCCCAGTGGTCGAGCGAGGCGAACGTGCGCCTCATGCGCGAGAGCATCTCGATGTGCCGCGATTTCGCGGGCGAGATGAAGATCAACGTCTGGCTCCGCCAGGGGGGCTATCTCTTCCTCGTGCGCTCGGAGGAGCGTCGTCGCGCGCTCGAGGCGAGCTGCAAGGTGCAGAACGAGTGCGGACTCTCGAGCCGAATGTTGACCCCGCGCGAGGCGCGCAAGCTCGTGCCCGAGCTCGACACCGACGGCCTCGTCGCGGCGAGCTACAACCCCGACGACGGCGTGGTGTTTCCGTGGCCGTTCGTGTGGGGGTTCGCGAACGCCGCGCAGAAGCTCGGGGTCGAGATCGCGACGTTCACCGAGGTGACGGGCTTCGAGACCGAGGGTCGCGAGCTGCGAGGCGTCCGCGTGCAGCGCCGCTCACCCGACGGGGGCGCGGTCGTCGGCGGGGCGGTCGACGAGCGCGCGCTCATCCGCACGCGGCGGGTCGTGAACGCCTGCGGCGCGTGGTCGCCCGCGCTCGCGGCGATGCTCGGCGTGCGCCTGCCCAACAAGCCCCATCGTCACGAGATCTGTTCGACCGAGCCGCTCAAGCCTTGGCTCAAGCCGCTCGTGGCCGACCTCACCGACGGGCTCTACTTCAGCCAGTCGACCCGCGGCGAGATCGTGGGCGGCATCGGCCTCGAGCGCGTGCCCGAGGGCGTCGACCAGCGGAGCTCGTTCGCGTTCCTTGGCCACTACGCGCGGTCGCTCGTGCGCGCGTGCCCCGTGCTCGGCGACGTGAAGGTGCTGCGCCAGTGGGCGGGGTGCTACGATCTCACGCCCGACCAGAACCCGATCGTCGGCTACGTGGACGACGTCGACGGCTTCTACCAAGCCTCGGGCTTCATGGGCCACGGGTTCATGATGGCGCCCGTCATGGGCAAACGCATCGCCGCCCATGTGGTCACGGGGGACTCGTCGCCCCTCATCGAGCGCTGGAACTTGCGGCGCTTCGCCGAGGGGCGGCTCCTCAGTGAGTCGATGATCATCGGCTGAGCGGGCGGTGAACCGGCGTTGACACCCTCGCGCGCCCGGGCGATACCTGATGGCGCATTGACGCGGAGTTTTGTGGCCATTCGGCCCGCCCTCGGCCCGCCCTCGCCCGCTGAGTCGTCCGCGTTCCTACCGATTACGTCCGGGGAGAACCACGCATGAAGAAGGCCCAGCTCGCACGTCCCGCCGGGGCGCGTGAAAATCGCTCCAGGTTCCTGTCGACGGCCTTCCGGCTCGTGGCCTCGCTCGCGGCGCCCGCGCTCGGCGGGGGCGCGCTCGTGCTCGCCGCCGGCGCCTCGCTCACGGCGTGCGCCGACGAGAACGACCCCAAGACCTGGGTGAAGCGCCTCGACGACCCGGCCCAGCGCGGCGCGGCCGTGCAGCGCCTGCTCCGCTTCTTCGGCGACACGCTCTCGAACGCGAAGAACGACCGCAACGACCCGAAGGTCGTGGCGCTCCTCGACGTCATCGTCGAGCCGCTGACCAAGCAGTACACGGGCGGCACCGTCGCCGACGAGAAGACCCGCAAGGAGCTCATGAAGCTCCTCGCCGACATGAACGACCCGCGCACCGCGCCGGCGCTCGCGAAGGCGTTCCGCGACTACGAGCCGAAGAAGAACGAGGAAGACGTCAAGTTCGCGGCGCAGTCGACCAAGAACCTCGCCAACCAAGGCAAGCTCACCGACCAGGGCCTCATCGACGCGCTCTGGGACTGCTTCTCGAAGTTCCGCGCCTCGCAGACCAACTCGATCAACCTGGTCACCGATCTGCACGACGCGGTGCTCGCCGCCAAGCACCCTTCGTACGGCCCGAAGGCCGTGGAGAAGCTCGCGGGTCCGGTCGACCCGAAGAACCCGGAGTCGATGCGCGATCAGCTCATGTTCTGGCAGATGACCGCGATCCAGATCATCGGCGAGCTCAAGTTCGGGGCCGCGGCCAAGCCCCTCGTGACGGTGCTGCTCACGCCCACCAAGGGCGATCTCCGCGCGACCGTGCGCACCGCGCTGCTCAAGATCCCCAAGGAGGCCGAGCCGGTCCTCATCGCCGCGCTGAAGGGCACGGACCCCGGATCTCGCCAAGCTCGGCGCCGAGTTCCCGGAGAAGGCTCACCTCGCGGTGCTCTCCGAGTCGATCGCGTACATCTCGCGCACGACCGGGCGCGACGCGCTCGTCGACGTTCTCGGGGCCGCGGACAGCGACCAGAACCGCGCGGTGCTGGCGATGAACCTCGTGCACTTCCCGTCCGACGCGAAGACCGTCGACGCGTACGTGGCCGCATACGGCAAGCTCACGCCGACGGCCGGCATCCCCCTCATGGGTGGCGCGAACGGACGCGGCATCCTGCTCCAGGCCTCGTCGCTCTTCTACGACGCGAAGCTCGTGGAGTGGGTCATCAAGGAGAAGGCGGCCGTGAAGGGCGATCCCGCGATCGAGATCGCGCCCGGCGCGATGGACGCCATGATCAAGCTCATGAAGCACGATCAGGCCAAATCGGTCGGCATCGTCGTTGGCCAGCTCGTCGGGCCCGCGACCGAGAAGGACAAGTTCGCCGCGGCCTCGAAGGCGCTCGAGAAGTGCAAGGAAGACGCGGCCTGCTACGTCAAGATCCTTGACGAACCCATCCCGTCCGCGCCGCTCTCGGCGAAGGCCTACGCCATCAAGGCCTGCTGGATGTCGGCGATGCTCGGCAACGACGGCACCCGCCAGGCGCTGCTCGCGAAGGTCGACGGCATCAAGGACGGAGACGTGCGGCTCGCGCTCGTCGAGGCCATCGACCACCTCGCCCCCAAGGGCGACGCGGCCGCCGCCGACGCGCTCGACAAGATCGTCGCGGCGGACAAGCCGAGCGGCAACAAGCTGCTGCTGCAGGCCGACGACGCGGTCGTCAAGGTCGCCCTCAAGCTCCGCTCGCGCGCGACGCAGTGATGCAGTGATGCTCCACCACGAGCTCCGAGACCGCCGAGCGATGCACACGAGGGAGCGTCCACCATGTTGAAGCTCGTCGTGCTGCGCGGCGCCCTCGCGGGGCAGACCTTCTCGTCGGCCGAGGACACGGTGCGCCTCGGCCGCGCAGAGGGCAACGACGTGGTGCTCCCCGACGAGCACATCTCGAGCGACCACGCGCGCTTCGCGGTGGTGGGAGATCGCGTGCTGGTCCGCGACCTGCGGTCGACGAACGGCACCTGGCTCGTCCGCGACGGCGTGCGCTCGGCGCTCTCGGAGGAGCGCGGTCGTGAGATGACCGTGAAGCATGGCGACGTCGTCGAGCTCGGCTCCGGCGATCGCTGCGTCGCGCTTCAGCTCGTGCTCGCCGGTGACGCGGACGCGCGGGTCTTTGCGCTCCGCCGCATCGAGGATCTCGCCCCGGCCACGAGCATCGTCGAGAAAGACGAGGGGCGCCTCAAGCTCCTCTACCAGGCGCAGAAGTCCATCGGCGCGGCCACCGATTTGGCCGAGGTCTTCACCGCCATCGCCGAGGCGTGCTTCGCCCTCGTCACGACGGCGACGCACGTCACCGTAGTGCTCAAGGACGACGAGGACGCGGAGGCCCGCGGCAGCGCGGCGTACGTCCCGGTCATGACGCGCGTGCGGGGGATGAGCGGCGCGCCCGAGGGCCCGATCCCGGTGACGCGCAGCATCTACCGAAAGGTGGTCGCCGAGCGTGCGGCGATTCTGGCGGCCGACGCGGCGAGTGAGGTGAGCCAGAGCGAGTCGCTCATGGGCGCCCAGATCCGCGCGACCATGGGGATTCCGCTGTGGAAGGGCGACGACATCCTCGGAATCCTCCAGGTCGACAACCGCGCCGACTCCACGGTGTTCTCGCCGGCCGATCTCGAGATCTTGGCGGTGCTGGCGAACAACGTGTCGCTCGCCGTGGCGAACGCGCGGCTCGTGCGTCGCCTGAAGAACGCCGAGGACCGGCTCCGCAAGGAGAACGCGTTCCTCAAGGGTCGCGAAGAGACCCGCCGCTCCGGCGGCAAGGGCCCCGTGGAGATCGTCGGCAAGAGCGCGCCGATGCGCGCGCTGAGCGGGCAGCTCGACAAGGTGGTCGACACGCGGGTCACGGTGCTCATCGAAGGCGAGACCGGCGTCGGCAAGGAGCTCGTCGCCTCCGCCGTGCACTACCGCTCGCGTCGCCGCGAGAAGCTCTTCGTCAGCCAGAACTGCGCGGCGCTGCCCGAGAACCTCCTCGAGAGCGAGCTGTTCGGCCACAAGAAGGGCGCGTTCACCGGCGCGCACGACGACAAGAAGGGCCTGTTCGAGATCGCCGACGGCGGCACGCTGTTCCTCGACGAGGTCACCGAGATGCCGCTCTCGCTGCAGTCGAAGCTGCTGCGCGTGCTCCAGGAGGGCGAGGTGCGGCCCGTGGGCGCAACCCACGAGCGCCGCGTCGACGTGCGCATCGTGGCGGCCACGAACCGCAACCTCGAGAAGGAGGTCGCCGAGGGGCGCTTCCGAGAGGACCTCTACTACCGGCTCAAGGTGTTCCCGCTGCGCGTGCCGCCGCTGCGCGAGCGGCGCGAGGACATCCCGCCGCTCGCCGAGCACTTCCTCCTGCGCTTCAGCTCCGAGTTCGGGAGGCCCGCCGCCGGCTTCACGCAGCAGGCCATGGAGCTGCTGCAGGGCTACGACTGGCCGGGCAACGTCCGCGAGCTGCAGAACGAGGTCCAGCGCCTGTGCATTCAGGTCGACCCCGGCGGCTTCGTGACGCCCGAGCTGCTCTCGCCCCGCGTGCGCCAGGTCGAGGGAATGCTCGACCGCGTGAAGCCCACGAAGGGCACGCTCAAAGAGATGATGGACCAGGTCGAGCGCTGGCTGCTGATCGAGGCGCTGCGCGAGCACGGAAACAACAAAACCGCGTGCGCCAAGTCGCTCGGCATCACGCGCGAGGGGCTGCACAAAAAGCTCCGCAGCTTCGGCCTCTAGCGCCACCGAGCGGGGCGTACCGCGAGCACGCCGTTCGGCGGGCCGGCGACGTAGGGCGCGCCCGTCCGCGGATCGCGGGCGAACGGCGCGATCTCGAGCAGCGGCAGCATGGCGAACGCGCGCTCGGTGAGGTGCGGGTGGGGCACCTCGAGGGCTTCGTCGTGGTGGGCGAGCCCCTCGATCCAGAGCACGTCGAGGTCCAGGGTGCGCGGGCCGTACCTCACGGTGCGCACACGCCCAGCCTCGCGCTCGACCGCCAGGAGCCGATCGAGGAGCCCGCGAGGAGAGCCCCCCCACGCGACGAGGAGCGCGGCGTTCAAGTAGGGGCCCTGCGGTACGGTTCCCCAAGGCGCCGTCTCGTAGAGCGACGAGCGTGCGCGCACGGTGAGGTCGCCCAGGGCCTCGAGGCGGGCCTCCGCGAAGGCGAGGTGCGCCTCGCGATCGCCAAGGTTGCTGCCTAGCCCAACGACCGCGACCAGCGCGTCCGCGCGAGGCGGAGCCGCCGGCGCGGACGGGGGATCGGCGTGGCCCAGGTCGCTCAGGGGGACTTGCCCTGCAATTGGATCGGGTTCGTGAGGTTGCCCTCGTAGCCCCCGTTTTGCTTGCCGTTCTGGACGAAGAAGAAGAGGACGTCGTCGGTGCGCCCGTCGAGGGTCACCTCGAGCGTGACGACGCCGCCCGGCTCTCCGCTGAAGCGAACGCCGTCATTCTGCTGGCCGATCGTGCGTCGGACTGCGATTTCTCCCGAGGTGGTCGCGACGGGGCGCCCGGACTCGTCGGTGACGCCGGAGAGCTTGCCCTGCGCCGCGCGCACCTTCACCTGATAGTCGCACGTGCGCTGGGTGTGGTTCGTGTCGCAAGACCAGAAGACGTGCCACTTGCCGCCGGCGGCGTACTCGACGAACACGCCCACGCCCGCGCCGGGATCGGCCTGGAGGCGCGCGTTCGTGTCGACCTCGACGAGCACGGGGCTGGGCCCGGTTCGGCCGGGGGACGTCTGGGCCGGCGTGCCGACGTCGCCATAGCCCCGCCCGGAGGACGTGGAGGACGACTCGATGACGCAGCCCGTGGTGGCGGTCAGCGCGGCGAGCAGCGCAGCGGCGGCGAACGAGAAAGTGAGCGAGAGGGGGCGCATGGGGCTCCTGCGGACGGCGGCGAACGGAAGTCGTTGGAACATAAGCGGAAAGAGAGAGAGGTCTCGCCCCTAGCGCCGCACCCGGCCCGGCGACGATCGCGGGGGCGACGTGGGGGCGACTCTCGACGGTGAGAACGACGGGGAAGACGTCGAGGGTCGGGAGGAGAAGGAGGGCGAGGACGAAGGTCGCGAGGAGAAGGAGGGCGAGGACGAAGGTCGCGAGGAGAAGGAGGGCGAGGAGGAAGGTCGCGAGGTCGCGGCGGGTCGCGCGGTGGTCGGGGCGGCTCGCGAGGAGAAGGCGGGCGAGCTCGTGGCCGGATCACGGTGGTGCTCCACGAGGGGCGCCGAGCGAGGCGAGCCCCGGTAGGGCGCGGCGGCGAACGGGGCGGCCGGAGCGTAGCGAGGCTCGGCGCGAAGCGGGGGCAGGCGGGTGGGGCCGGGCTGGATGTGCGTGGGCGCGGCGCGAGGGTCGCGCTGCGGGGGCATCGCGGCCGCTGGCGGGCCGATACGCGCGGGGCCTTGGGCCGCGCTCACGCCCGAGCCGCCAAGCGCCCCCACGGGCCGCGGGGCGACGCTGGGCGGGCGCGCGCCGAGCGCGACCGCGGTGCGCGGGGAGGCGAAGTCGAAGGCGCGCACGGAGCGATCGGTGGGCGCCGGCCGCGGCGCCTTCGCCGGATCGAGCGCCAGGTGGCTCAGCGTCGGGCCGGCGGCGCCGCGGCGGAGCCCCGTAGGCGTCGTGGTCGGGGCCGCGCCCACGCGGCCCCCCGGACCGCCCGGACCGCCGGGCACGACGCCCGGGTTCGCGGCGACGCGGTCGCCGACGCGCGGCTGCGCAGGGACGTACGGCTCGGTGCGCCGGCCGATGTCGCCCGCGAGCGGCCCGCGCACGACCCGGCCCGACACCTGCGGGTGAAACACGTGGCGGTTCTCGCAGAAATAGTACGGGGTGCGGTAGCCCCCGCGGAACCCGTAGGCGTAGCCGCCGCGCCACGTCCACATGGGCGGCGCCGGCCCCCAGCCCACGTACCCGAAGCCGACGGGGCCCGCGCGCCAGACGACCCAGGCGCCGCTGTAGACCCGCCCGGGGATCCACGCCCAGCCGCGCCCGCCGACGTACACCCAGCGGCCGTAGTGGAAGGGCGCCCAGCCCCACGAGTAGTCGGAGGCCCAGACGTAGCCGTCTTCGTAGGTCCAGTGGCCGGCGGTGACGTAAGGCGTGAAGTCGGGCCCCACCACGTGGGCGGCCGGCACCCACACGGTGCCGTAGGTCTCGTCGTCAACCCAGGCGCCGTAGGGATCGAGGGTGGTGCGGAACTCGGTGAGGGCGCTCGGATCGGTCTCGCGGTAGGTGTCGTTGTCGCCGCCCACCACGCCGTCGCCGCCGCCGCCAGCAGGCTCCGGGTAGGCCTCGGGCACGGGGCCGACGGCGACCTCTTCGGGCTGCGCTGCCTCGATCTGCGCGGCCTGCGCGGGCTGAGGCACCTGCTCGGCCGGGGGCGCCTGCGGGGCGACCCGGGGGTCGGGCAGGGGCGCCTCGGGGTACGCGGCCTCGTCCATCATACCGCCGCAGCCCACCAGCCCCAGGGCGGCGAGCGCCGTGAGCACGCCCAGGAGGCCGGCGAAGGCGCGGGCCACGGAGCGGCGCGCGACCGCGGCGGTCGGGGCGGCGACCGGGGCCAGAGGAGGTCGAGCGCGAGGGAGGCGACGGACGGGGGCGTGCATGGGGCTCCTGCCAACAAGGTGCGTGCGGGCGGATGGACGTGCAAGCGAGAGAAGCAAACTTCGCACCCACGGGGCGCCGCCGGAGGGTTGCGGCCCTCGGCACCGAGGTGGGCCGTCAAGTATACGTGATGATAGCTGAATCACGCTCCCCTCCGTCGCCGCACGAGGCGCCCTTGGCGATGGGGCCTCGACGCCGTGAACGCCCCTTCACGGGACGACGTGACGCGGACGGTGCGTCTCGCGCGCGCGCCCCCGCGCGACGCGCCCGCGCTCGCCCGCGCGCGTCGCGCCCTGGAAAAGGCGCACACTCCGCGCTTGCGCAAGACCGGGTTCGTCCCGTCTACTCGTGGGCCCTCGGTGCGGGTCTCCCGCGCCGACTGCCGAGGAGACCCATGGCGACGACCCAGAGCCAGATGACCGACCGTATCGCGGCGATGCAGGACTACGAGCTCTACCGCGAGCTCACCTGGGAGGGGTCGTTCGACGACTACCTCGAGGTCGTCCGGAAGCGACCGCAGGTGACGCGCAACGCCTACCAGCGCATCTACGACATGATCATCTCGCACGGCAGCGAGGAGTACATCGACAACAAGAAGAAGCTTGTACGGTACAACTTCTTTCGCGACGACGCGAACAAGGGCCAGAACGCGGTGTTCGGCCTCGACATCCCGCTCATGCGGCTCGTGCACGTGCTCAAGGCCGCCTCGGAGGGCTACGGCCCAGAGAAGCGCGTCATCCTGCTGCACGGGCCGGTCGGCTCCTCGAAGAGCACCATCGCGCGGCTGCTCAAGCAGGGCACCGAGGCCTACTCGCGCACGACCGACGGCGCGCTGTACTCGTTCGACTGGGTGAAGCTCGCGGGCACCGATCTCGCCGGCAAAGACCAGGACGTGTTCCCGAGCGCCATGAACGAGGAGCCGCTGCGCCTCATCCCGCCGGAGTGGCGCGCCCGCGCGATCGAGGAGCTCGGCCTGTCGAGCGAGGCGTTCCGGGTGAAGGTCGAGGGCGATCTCGACCCGGCGAGCCGCTACATCTTCAAGCACCTGATGACCCGGTACTCCGGCGACTGGGCGAAGGTGATGCAGAACCACGTGCGCGTGCGCCGCCTCGTGCTCTCCGAGAAGGACCGCGTCGGCATCGGCACGTTCCAGCCGAAGGACGAGAAGAACCAGGACTCGACCGAGCTCACCGGCGACATCAACTACCGGAAGATCGCCGAGTACGGGTCCGACTCCGACCCGCGCGCCTTCAACTTCGACGGCGAGTTCAACATCGCCAACCGCGGCATCGTCGAGTTCATCGAGGTGCTGAAGCTCGACGTCGCGTTCCTCTACGACCTGCTCGGCGCCTCGCAAGAGCGGAAGATCAAGCCGAAGAAGTTCGCCCAGACCGACATCGACGAGGTCATCATCGGCCACACCAACGAGGCCGAGTACAAGAAGCTCCTGAACAACGAGTTCATGGAGGCCCTGCGCGACCGCACGATCAAGATCGACATCCCGTACATCACGAAGCTCACCGAGGAGATGAAGATCTACGAGAAGGACTTCTCCCCGAAGAAGATCCGCGGCAAGCACGTGGCGCCGCACACGGTGGAGGTGGCGGCGCTGTGGGCCGTGCTCTCGCGCCTCGAGGATCCGAAGAAGCACAACCTGTCGCTGCTCCAGAAGGCCAAGCTCTACGACGGCAAGGTGCTGCCCGGGTACACCCAAGACACGGTGAAGGAGCTCCGCAAGGAGACCAAGCGCGAGGGGATGGAGGGCATCAGCCCGCGCTACGTGCAGGACAAGATCTCGAACGCGCTCGTCAACGAGTCCGGCGAGGGCACGATCAACCCGTTCATGGTGCTGAACGAGCTCGACAAGGGGCTGCGCCACCACTCGCTCATCACGAGCGACGAGCAGCGGAAGAAGTTCCAAGAGATCACGGGGATCGTGAAGCGCGAGTACGAGGAGATCGTGAAGAACGAGGTCCAGCGCGCCATCAGCGCGGACGAGGACGCGATCGCCAAGTTGGCTGCAAACTACATCGATAACATCAAGGCCTTCACCTTGAAGGAGAAGGTCAAGAACCGCTACACGGGGCAAGACGAGGAGGCCGACGAGCGGCTGATGCGGTCGATCGAGGAGAAGATCGACATCCCCGAGAACCGGAAGGACGACTTCCGCCGCGAGATCATGAACTTCATCGGGGCGCTCGCCGTCGACGGCAAGCGCTTCGCTTGGAACACGAACGACCGGCTCCGTCGCGCGCTCGAGCTGAAGCTCTTCGAGGATCAGAAGGACAGCATCAAGCTGAAGACCCTCGTCTCCGCGGTGGTCGACAAAGACACCCAGGAGAAGATCGACATCATCAAGTCGAGGCTCATCAAGAACTTTGGCTACAACGAGGTGTCGGCGACCGACGTGCTGAACTACGTCGCGTCGATCTTCGCGCGTGGCGACGCGAAGGAGTAGCGCCGAGCGACCCGGCGACGCGGCGCGGCGCGATCGAGCGCTCGCGTCGCGCCGCGCCGCGGAGTACGCTGCCCGAAGATGAGCGACATCAAGAAGACCCTGATGAAGCAGGGCATGAAGTTGATGAGCGATCCTCGTGTTGCGAAGCTCCTTCAGGATCCCCGCGTCATGACCGCGCTCATGCAGGCGATGTCCGTCCCGGGGAAGGTGCAGTCGTTCACGTCGGAGCAGGTCGAGAAGCTCGCCAAGTCGATGTCGCTGGCGACGGAGGATGAGGTGAACGACCTGAAGCGCACCGTCCGCCGCCTCGAGGACGAGCTCGCGCGCCTCGAGCGCGACCGCAACCCGCGCTGACGCCGCGGGCTGCCGCGAGTCACGCCGTCGTCGGTGGATTCAGGTGGAGCGCGCGAGGAGCCAGTCGCGGACCTCGGGCCAGAGCGTGCGCGGAGCGTCGCGACCCATGATGAGGTCGATGTGCCCGAACGGGTACTCGCGGTAGGTCTTGTCGCGCGAGCGGCTACGCTCGTACGCGGGGCGGACGGCCCTGGGTGAGGCGAGCTCGTCGTTCGAGCCCCCGATGACGAGCAGCGAGAGATCCTCGGCGCGCTCGAACCGCTCGGCGTAGCCGCGGGCCCCGCCGAACCGCCGCTCCCACGCCCAGTCGAATAGGTTTCGGAGGTCTTCCAGGCTCGCTCTGTCGAACGCGAGCCGGAAGTGCTCTTCGAGGACGTGGTGCTCGGTCGCGCCCTCGTGCCACGCCCGCAGCGGGAGCGGGTGCGCGCGGCCCTTGAGGACCCGGGTCATGCCGCGGAGAGCCGTGCCGACCGGTTGGAGCGTGAGCGGCAGGTTGCCGAGGGGCACGCGCAGGGCCCTGAGACCGCCATTCACCGCGCGCACCGCCCCCAGGAACATGGACCCGCGGGTGAAATGGTAGGGGCTGCCCAGCGTGACCACGCCTCGCACGAGCCCGACGAGCGAGGGCGCGGCGGCGTAGCTGACGAGGCCGCCGAGCGAGTGACCGACGAGGAACACCGGCCGCCCGCCCGACAGCGCGCGCACCTCGGCCACCGCCTGAGGGAGGTCCTCCTCCACGTAGCAGTGAGCGCCGCGCGAGCGAATTCCGCCTAGCTTGTGCGACCTTCCGTGGCCTCGCAGATCGAGGTTGAACACGTCGAAGCCCGCCGCCGCGAGGTAGTTGGAGAAGCTCCGCGAGGGGAGGTGCCAGGCGTACCGGTTCTGGCCGAAGCCGTGGATGAGCAGCACGGGCGCCCGCGTCGCCTCGGCGCCTGCGAGGCGCTTGCGGACCATCGCGAGCGGCACGCCCGCGGTGACCACGACCTCTTTCTTGAACGACGCCACCTGGTGGTGGTCGATCGACTGCTCGACGACTCGACCGTAAAGGATCACGCTCCGCGAATCGTAGCAGTCTCCGAGCGTCCGCGGCGAGCGTAGCTGTCCCTCCTTTCTCGCCACCGCCGGCCGGGTTCGAGTACGCTTGCACCCGTAGGTGAGCGCCACCCCCTGGGCGCGCCGTCACGTCGTCCCTTGCTTTCTGGAGAGTGAACATGCCCGCTCGGCACGGCCGTCTGGCTCTTGGTCTTGGCGCGAGCCTCCTCGGCGCGGCGCTCGCCGTCGCCACGCCTGCGGCCGCCCAGGCCCCCGCGAGCCCCCCGAAGGCGGCCCCGGCGGCGCCGGGCGCTCCGGCCGCCGCGCCGGCCACCCCGGCCGCGGGTGCGCCCGAGAACGGTGCCGCTGCGGGCGGTGCATCGGCCGGCGGCGCGGCGGGCGCCGACGGTGTCGCGCGGGTCGCCGACGCGCCTCCCGTGATCGACGTCGGCTCGAACATGAGCGACGTGAGCGAGACCCCCGAGCGCACCTACCTGTTCGCCGGCCTTCGCTACCGAGGGGTGGTGCTGCCCAAGTTCCTGCTCGACGCCTTCGTCGAGGGCGGTCAGACCATCTACTCGAACAACATCGGCCTCGAGCTCGACATCCGCAAGAACGGGTTCTCGGTGATCCCGGCGCTGACGTACTCGGAGTTCGGCACGAACGACATCCTCTACAAGGACAAGGGCGCGACCGATTTCGTGGGTAACTACGCCGTCGGTAACAGCAGCCTGAAGGCGATCCAAGCGACCGTCGACCTCCTCTGGTCCACGAAGATTCACCGCATGATCGACTTCGAGTACGGCATCGGGCTCGGCGTCGGGTTCGTGTTCGGCGATCTCCTCAATAACTGGGTGAAGGAGGGCACGGGCAACCCGCAGTACTCCGCGAACGGCAAGACCTACGTCCAGTGCGACGCGGCAGAGGACCGCACGCCCAGCACGGGCTCGGGCTGCAACCCACGCGATCACCAGGCGTCGAAGGTCAACCGCGTGGGCGGGTACCTGGAGCCGAGCTGGGCCAACGGGGGCTCGAAGCCGAACGTCATCCCGTGGGTCGCCATCCCGCAGGTCGGCCTCCGCTTCAAGCCGGTCAAGCAGTTCGAGGGGCGCCTCAGCCTCGGCCTCGCGCTCACCGGGTTCTGGTTCGGCTTCAGCGGCAGCTACGGCTTCGAGCGACCGATCGCCCGGGGGCCCGAGCTCGCGCCCCCCCCGCCGCCGCCGGCAAGGTAGCGGCGGGTCGCGGTGAAGATCCCCGCGCGCTACGAGGGCGCGCAGCAGCTTGGTCAGGGTGGCGGCGGCGCCGTCTACGCGGTCACCGATCGAATCACGGGCGCCCGGTTGGCGTTCAAGGTGCTCGCGGAGGGCGCGGGCGAGGCAGAGTCTCGCGCGCTCGTGCGCGAGGCGGTCGCGCTCTCGGCCCTCGACGGCCTCGGCCTGCCGCGGATCATTGGCTTCGGTGCTCTGGCGAGCGGCGAGCGCTACATGGTGCGCGAGCTTGCGCCCGGCGACGCCCTCGACGCGGTGCTCGCCACGCCGGAGCGCGCGTGGCTCGCGCCGCTCGCCGACGCGACCGATCAGCTTACGTTGCTCCACCGAAGTGGGCTCCTGCACGGAGACGTGAAGCCCGCGAACATCGTCGTGAGCGCGGAGGGCCGCGCGACCTTGGTCGACCTCGGCCTCGCCGCCCCGCTGCGCGAGGGCGGACCCGCGCGTGGGCTCACGCCCAAGTACGCGGCGCCGGAGGTGCTCGCGGGGGAGGCCGTCGGTGTGCGGGCCGAGGTTTACGCGCTCGGCGCCACGCTGCAAGAGGGCCTCGACGAGCGCGGCGACGAGCTTGAGCGCGACGTGTACGCGGCCCTGACGCGGGTCGCGAAGCGGGCGACCGAGGGCGAGCCCGAAGATCGCTACCCGAGCGCTGACGAGCTCGGGACCGCGCTGCGCCGGGCGGCGGGGCTTGGCCAGGGCGCGCTCACGGGGGCGCTGGGCTGGCAGGTCTTGGGGCTCGAGGCCCTGGGCGCGTCGCTCGAAAAACGTGTAGTATCCATGCAAGAGGGCGGTGCGCTCGCGCTCGAGGGGCCGCTAGGCTCGGGCCGGTCTACGCTGCTCCGGCGCCTGGCGTTCTCGCTCGGCCTACAGGGCGTGCCGGCGGCCGTCGTCGAGGCCCCGCAGACCGGCCTGTCCGCGCTGGAGGCGCTCCGGCTCGCGACCGCGGGCGCGGCGCCCGGCAGGTTGGTGCTCTGCGTCGACGACCTCGCGGCGCTGCCCGCGGACGCCCTGGCGGCGCTGCGGGCCCTGACCGCCGAGGGCGCGCGCCTCGTGGCGGTCGCGACCGAGGAGGAGCTGCGAGCCGTGGCCAAGGGCCCGAGCGCGCGCTTCGAGATGCCCGAGCTCGAGCCGCGTGCAGCGGAGGAGCTCGCGCGCAGGGTGATCGTGTCGCTCCCGGACTCACTCGTCGCGCACCTCGTGGAGCGCGCGGGCGGGAACCCCGGCGCGCTGCGCGATCTGCTCCACAAGCTCGGGCGCGAAGCCCTCGTGTCGGCCTTCGACGTCGACGCCGCGCTCGCGAAGCACGACGCCGCCCTGGAGAGCACGCGCGCGGACTCGAAGTCACTCGAGCTCGTCGCGGAGGCGGAGGCCGCCGCCGATCGCGGCCGGTTCGACGTCGCCGTCGACGTGCTCTCCGGCCTCACCGCCGCCGGCCCAGACGAGCGATTCCGCGTGGCGTGCGTGCGCGCGCGGGTCGACCTCGCGAAGGGAGACCCTCGCGCCGCGGCGAAGGAGCTCGACGCGGTCGCGCAGCTTGGCGACGCCGCGGGCGCTCGCGTGTGGACCCTTCTCCGGGCTCGCACCGCGATGCGCCTCGGCGAGTTCGCGCGCGCGCTCGAGCTGACCGAGCCCATCACGCGAGGGCGCCTGGAGGACGCCGTGGCCTCGGAGGCGCTCGCCGTGCGCGGCGTCGCGCTCGCGTACTCGGGCGAAGATGCGCGCGCGCGGCAGACGCTCGAGTCGGCGGTGATGGTGGCCAACCTCGCGCAGGACGCGCGCGCGCTGGGTATCGCCAAGGGCTCGCTGGGCGTCGCCCACCAGCGCGCGGGGCGCCCGGCCGATGCCCGGAGGGCGTACGAAGAGGCGCTCGCCGCCGCAGAGCTCGCCAACGACGCGTGGGGCGTCGCGACGGCCCGGCTGAACCTCTCGGGCCTGGCGCAGGGCGAAGGCGACCTCGGGCGCGCTATCCTTCACCTCGAGGCGGCCACGGATCTCGGGCAGCGGGCGGGTGGCGCGCTCGCGTCTCGCCAGGCGGCGCTCAACCTGGCGAATCTCGACCTCTATCTGGGCCGCGTCGGTCGGGCGCGCGCGACGATCGAGGCGCTCGACGCCGACAAGGAGGACCTCCCGCCGGCCGCCCGCGCGCAGCTGCTCGGCCTCCACGCGGACCTCGCCCAGCGTGAGCCGGGGGAGTCGCCTGATCGCGAGCGCGCGCGCGAGCTCTACGAGGCGTGCGCCGCGGCGTACGACGCGCTCGGGCGACCGCACGACGCGGCTGAGGCCCGGCTCGAGGGCCTCCTTGTCGCGATGCGGGAGCCGCACCCCGACCCCGCGGCCGTGCTGCGCGAGCTCGAGGCCCTCCGGGGTGCCGGAGAGCTCGGGTTCGGCGAGCACGAGGCGCTCGCGTCCATCGTGAAGGCCACCTGCCTCACCGCGGCCGGCGACGAGGTGGCGGCGAAGGCCGCGCTCGACGACGCCTACGAGCGCGCGCGCGCCGACGGGAAGCGCGAGTTCGCCTGTCGCGCGCTCGAGGCACGCGGTGAGCTCGCCGCGTCACAGGGGAGCACGGCGACCGCGAGGCGCGACACCGAGGCGGCGCTGGCGATGCTCGAGGAGGTCGCGGCGAAGCTGCCGCGAGATCTTCGCGAGGTCTTTTGGGACGCGCCCCGCCGGCGTGCGCTCCGCGCGGCGGTGGCCACCACGCTCACCACCGCAGCCGGTCGCTCGTCGCATTCGTCGCATTCGTCGCCCCCGAGTCTGAGCCGCACCACGCGCGCGGCCGGGGGGAGCGGTCTGCCTGACTCCGATCGGCTCACCCGCATCTTCGAGATCACCCGGGACCTCGCGCGTGAGAAGGAGCTCGGTCCGTTGCTCGAGCGCGTGGTCGATCACGCGATCGCGCTCGTCGGCGCGGAGCGCGGGTTCGTGCTCCTCGTCGACGAGGACGGTAAGCTCGTCGCCCAGACCGTGCGCGGCCAGCGCGCCGAGGACGGCCACGCGAGGTTCTCGCGGAGCGTGGCCGAGAAGGTCCTTGCTGAGGGCGAGCCCGTGATCGCGGCGAGCGCCCGCGACGACGAGCGCCTCGCGCAGGCCGTGAGCGTGCACCAGCTCATGATCCAGTCGATCGCGTGCGTGCCCATTCGCGGGCCGCAGCTGGCCCAGGCCGCCATCGGGGCGTTGTACCTCGAGACGCGCCTCCGACCGGGCTTGCGGTTCCGGGAAGAGCTCCCGACCCTCTCGGCGTTCGCCGACCAGGCGGCCATCGCCATCGAAAACGCGCGACTCATCGAGGAGAACCGACGGCGCGCCAACGAGCTCGCGATCGCGAACGAGGAGCTGCAGCGCGCCCGCGTGCGTCTCGAGGAGTCGTTGGGCAGGCGCACCGAGCAGCTCGCCGCGACGCGACGCGACCTCAAGCTCGTGCGAGCCGAGCTGAAGAGCCACTTCGGCTATGCCGGGATCGTCGGCACGAGCGCTCCCATGCGCAAGCTGTACGCGATCCTCGAGCGCGTGAAGGACACCGACGTGCCCGTGCTCGTCACCGGCGAGAGCGGCACGGGCAAAGAGGTCGTCGCGCGGGCCATCCACCAGGTGTCGGCGCGGGCGAAGAACGTGTTCACCGGCGTGAACTGCGGCGCGATCCCCGGCAACCTCCTCGAGAGCGAGCTCTTTGGTCACGTGCGCGGCTCGTTCACGGGCGCCGACCGCGAGCGGAAGGGGCTCTTCCGCGAGGCGGAGGGAGGGACCATCCTGCTCGACGAGATCGGGGAGATGCCCCACAAGATGCAGGCGGGGCTTCTGCGGGTGCTCCAAGAGAAGACCGTGCGCCCGGTCGGCGGCACGGCCGAGGAGCCGGTGAACGTGCGGGTGATCGCGGCGACCAACCGCGACCTCGAGCACATGGTCCGGGAGGGGACGTTCCGCGAAGACCTCTACTACCGGCTCCACGTCATCACCGTCGAAATCCCGCCGCTTCGAGGCAGGCGCGACGACCTCCCGGCCCTCGTCGATCACTTCCTCGGCATCTTCGCCGCGCGCCATCGACGGGAGCGCAAGACGGTGAGCCGCGCCGCGATGAAGAAGCTCGCGGGCTACGACTGGCCGGGTAACGTGCGTCAGCTCGAGCATGTGCTCCTGAACGCGTGGCTCATGAGCGACGACACCGAGATGGGGCCTGAGGACTTCTCGCTCCCCGCGACGGCGGCGGAGCCGAGGGCGCAGGGCGGCCCCGCCCGGCCGCGCACGCCGGGCGAGTTCCGGCTGTCGGAGAAGGAGCGCATCCTCGACGCGCTCGGCCGCGCGAGCTGGAACCGCATGCAGGCGGCCAAGCTCGCGGGCATCCCGAGGCGCACCTTCTACCGCCGGCTGAAGGAGTACGGGATCCTCGAGACCGAGGGGGGCGATGAGGCCGAGGGCGACGGGGCGGACGATTGATCGACCGCGCTGATCTCTCGAGGTCAGGTCACGTAGTGGACGGGCTCGCGCGCGAGCCAGGTGCGCTGACGGCGAGCGAAGACCCTCGTCGAGCGGGTGATCGCCTCGACGAGCTCGGCATCAAGGAGCTCGCCGTCCACCGCTGCGAGCGCCTCGCGGTAGCCCACCGAGCGCATGGCCCGCGTCTCACGGTGTCCGGCGAGCGCGAGCGCCCGAACCTCGTCGAGCAAGCCGCCCGTGACGAACGACTCGACGCGCGCGCGTATGCGCCCCGTGAGCTCCTCGGGAGTGCGCGCCGGCGACACGAGCAGGGCCGCGTGGCGCCGCTGGCGGAAGCCGTGGGCGCGATGGAGGTCGGAGAGCCGCTGCCCGGTGAGCTCGAACACCTCGAGGGCGCGGCTCACCCGGAGCACGTCGTTCGGGTGGAGCCGCGGCGCGAGCCCGGGATCGGCCGCCTCGAGTAGGAGGTGGAGGGCATGAGAGCCTTCGCGCGCGACGAGCTCGCGGTGCCTCGCGCGGATGGTCTCATCGCCCTTGGGCGCGTCGCTGAGCCCCGAGAGGAGCGCCTTCACCCACAGGAACGTGCCTCCGCAGACGATGGGCGTGCGCCCGCGCGCGCGGACCTCCGCGATCGCGCGGTCGGCGAGCGATACGAAGCGCGCGGCGTCGAACGGCGAGGAGGGATCGGCCACGTCAATCAGGTGATGCGGGACGCGCGCCCGCTCCTCGGCGGTCGGCTTCCCCGAGCCGACGTCGAACCCTCGGTAGATCTGCACGCTGTCGGCGCCCACAATCTCGCCATCGAGGCGCTCGGCGAGGTGCAGCGCGAGGGCGCTCTTTCCCCCCGCCGTTGGGCCGACGACGCAGAGGAGCGCGCCCGGCTCGCTCCGGAGCAGGTCCAAGACCGCCGCGCCCTGCCGCTCGAGCTCAGCGTCCGACACGGCGCTCGAGCTCGTCGAAGGGCAGGCGGGTCACGACGGGTCTGCCGTGCGGGCAGTGGCCCGAGAAGTCGACCTCGTCGAGCGCGGTGAGGAGCGCGCGCACCTCTTGGGGGTCGAGCATGTCGCCGGCGCGCACGGACCCGTGGCAAGCGAGGGTCGCCAGCGCGAGATCGACGCGGCCCGAGAGCGGTCGCGTTGCGCTCCTGCCGAGCTCCGCGCCGAGCTCGCGTACGAGGTCTTCGGGGCTCGCGCGCGACAGCAGAGCCGGCACCGCGTGGACGGCGACGCTCCGCTCGCCGAACGGGCGCACGTCGAAGCCGAGGGCGGCGATCTCGGCCTCGGCCTCGGTGAACAGCGCGACGAGCGCGTGACCGACGTCGACCAGCGCCGGCGTGAGGAGGCCCTGGGATGAGGTGGAGCGCCGCCGGCGGGCGGTCACGAGTCGGTGAAAGAGCACCCGCTCGGCTGCCGCGTGCTGATCGAGCACGTAGAGCCCGTCGGCGCCCTCGCAGACGAGGAACGTGGCCCGCACCTGCGCGAGGTAGCGCAGTGCACCGTAGAAGCCCTCGGCGGGGGCACCGAAGAGGGCCTCGCGGAGCGGCGCGGCGCCCTGCCGCGGGAAGAGCTCGGCTGCGTCCAAGGGGGGGGCGGTGGGCTCGTGCGCGGCGGCGGTGGGTCGCTCCGGCGCGTAGACGCCTTGCGGATCGTCACGGACCGGGAGCGCGGTCGACAGCGAGCGCGCGGCGTAAGGGTCGAGGCCGGAGGGGGAGTCGGCGGGGCGGCCAAACGCGTTCGCGCGGTTGGGGCCGAGCCCGAGCGCCGGCACGGCGAACACGCGCCCGAGCCCCTCGTTGAGCGCGCGGACCACGGCGCCCTGTAGCTCACGCGCGTCGTGGAAGCGGACCTCGGCCTTCTGCGGGTGGACGTTCACGTCGACGCGCTCGGGGGGCATATCGATGTAAAGTACACCCACAGGGTACCTGCCGGGCTCGAGCACCGAGCCGTAGCCCTGGGCGACCGCCCGCGCGAGGGCGCGATCGCGCACGGGCCGATCGTTCACGAGGATCTCGAGGCCCGTGGCGCCGCTGCGCGCGCGCTCGGGCGCGGAGAGGAACGCGCTCACTCGGTAGGGCCCGCGCTCCCCGAAGACCGCGCGCAGCTCCTCGCCGGGGACGACCTGGGCGACCCGCTCCTCGCGCGACGCGGCCCGCAGGTAGTCGCGCGCGGTCTTGCCGTCGCGTAGCAGCCGGAACGCCACCCCAGGGCGGCAGAGCGCTGCGTCGGCGATGACCGCGCCCACGTGAGCGCTCTCGGTCGCGGGGGCCTTCAGGAACTTCCGCCGAGCGGGGACGTTGTAGAAGAGGTCCGCCACGTCGACGCGCGTGCCCACCGCGGCCCCGCAGGGGCCCGAGGGCTGCGGGTGTCCCCCGTGGAGGACGACGCGGAACGCCTCGGATTGGCCGCGCGCTCGCGTCGTCAGCGTGACCTTCGCGACCGACGCGATGCTGGGGAGCGCCTCGCCCCGGAAGCCGAACGTACCCAGGTGTTCCAGGTCCTCGATGCGCGCAAGCTTGCTCGTCGCGTGGCGTTCGAACGCGAGCGTGGCCTCGATCGCGGTCATGCCGTCACCGTCGTCGACCACGGCGATGCGGCCCAGCCCCCCTTGCTCGATCTCGACGGTGACGCGCGTCGCGCCGGCGTCCACGGCGTTCTCGAGCAGCTCCTTCACGACGCTCGCCGGGCGCTCGACGACCTCGCCGGCGGCGATCTGGTTGGCGAGCGCGTCGGGCAGGCGCCGAATGCGGCACGCGGGCGTGGCGGTCGAGCTCACTCCTCGGCGCTCGCCGGCTCCAGCAGCTCGCGCGCCCGCGGTCTCGTGAGGGCGAAGATCACGAGCAGCGCGACGAGCGTGCGTGCGCCTAGCATCGCTGGGGCCAAGAACTCGAGGAGGGCGCGCGTGACGCGCTCGTGGCGATCGCGCTCTTCGCGCGAGACGAACGGGCGCGGCGCGTTGCCCATGCTGCGGACCACGTACACGTCGCGTTCGGCCCAGCGGATCTCCTTGGTCGCGGCGAACGTAACGACCGCGAGCGCGGCCTGCACCGAGAGCACCTGAACGAGGGCGCTTCGGCCGCCTGGCTTGCCGGCGAGGCCGCGCGCGGCGAGCGAGAGGATAGCGGCGCCGAGGACGAACGCCGCGGCGCCGAGGGGGAACGCGTGCCCACGTGCTGCGTCGCGGGCCGTGAACCAGCGCTCGATCGCGCGGTCGAGGCGCGGTCGCTCAGCCTCGTCTTTCAGCTCGAGGTCGACCCGCATCGCCGACGGCTCGGCGTGGTAATATGCGACGTTCTCGCAGCCACCTACCCACCCGCCGGTGCCCAAGGCGAACGCCATGGCGAGCGCCGCCACCAGGTAGAGCGGGCGCTTCTTTGCGGGGGTTGGGGGCACCGTGCTCACCCCCTCGACCTAGCACGGGGGTCCGTAGAGCGCCTGTGAAACGCGCTCTGTCGAACTTCGTCGTCGGCGTGAAATTTTCGGCGGCGCTGCGACGACTCCCCTTGCGATGCTGGTGGCGTTGCTCGACTCGGCTGCTTCCACGTTCGCGCGCGACGGACGCCCCGCCGTGGAGGTGCGGGCAGCGGCGGAGCTTGGCCCGCTCCGGCCCCTCGTGCGCGCCGTCGTCGCGGCGGTGTTGCGCGAGGCGGTCTCGCACCCCGACGTGGAGGACGCGGTCCAGGAGACGCTCCGCCGCGCGATCGAGTCACGGTCGTGGCCGGCCGGCGCCACGCGACCCTGGCTCCTCGGCATCGCTCGACACGTCGCGCTCGACGCGCTGCGCATGCGGCGCCGCGACCGCGCGCGCCGCGCGGACGGCGACGCGGCCCCAGAGAGCGCGACGGGGCGCTTCGTCGAGCGCCTCGCGGACCCGTCGGTGCCGGTCGACGACGCGCTCGATGCGGCGCAGCGGGAGGCCCTCGTGGCGCGCGCGCTCTCCCGACTCCCCGATGGGCCACGGCGGGCGCTCGAGCTCTTTCACGCCGAGGGCCTCGGGTACTCCGCGATCGCCGAGCAGCTCGGGGTGCCCCTCGGCACCGTCGCGACCTGGGTGACCCGGGGTCGCCGCGCCCTCGCCGAGGTGGTCGCCCAAGAACCAAGCGAGAGCGCGAACGCAGGTCGATCGCGGCCCCAAGCCGCAGGCGAGGTGACGCGATGAACGACACGTCCTCAGACACGCCCGCCTCGCTCCCCGAAGATCTGCTCTATGGGGAGGACGGGCACGCGAGCGATGTGGTGCTCACCTGCCTGGCCGACGGCGAGGAGGCGCTCGTGCCCGGCCGCGTGCGTGTCCACGTCCTCGAGTGCGCGGTGTGCAGCGCGCAGCTGGGGAACGCGGCGCTCCTCTCGCTCCGCGCCCACGACGAGGTGCGCGGTTACGTCGCCGCGCGGGCCAAGGCCGCGCCCGCTCCGCCCCACTCTCCCTATCTTGCGCTCGCGCTCGGCTCCCTCGTGGCGGGCCTCTCCGCCGTCCCGCGGCTCGCGTCGCTCGCGGCGGAGGCCCCGCGCCTGGGTCGCGACCTCGCCCACGGCGGCCCGAGCTTCCTGCGCGTACTCCGCGAGGCGGCGTGGCTCGGGGCTCACGCTCTCGTCGGCCGAGGTCTGTCGGTCTCTCTCTCGGCGTCCTTTGCGCTGCTCGCGTGCGCGGTGTGGCTCGCGCGAGCCCGCGCGCGCGCTCGCCCGTAGCGCGAGGCCGCTCTCGTTTTCGCTCTTCGCCTCCAACGAACTGGAACAATCTATGCTCTCTTCCCTCTTCACCTCTCACGCTCTCCGGGCCCTCGCGAGGCTCCTCGGCCCCGCGCTCGCCGTCCTCGTCTTCCTCCACGCCGCCGCGGCCGAAGCGAGCGTGCGAAAAGAGGGGACGTGGCCCCGCGACGAGGAGGCGGTCACCTTTCACTACGAAGGCACGCGGGCGGGCGGGCTCGAGAAGCTCGCCGAGCAGGCGGGCTGGTCGCTCGTGCTCGCCGACAAGGGAGGCCTCACCACGCCGCACACCGTGTCGGTGTCCATGAAGGAGCAGGCTCCCGCGGACGTGCTCGACGCGCTGCTCCAGGATGGCACTTTCGCGGCGTATCGAAAGGGCTCGCTCGTCCGGATCGAGGTGCTCGACGCGGGTGCTCCGACGGCGATCGCGCCCGCCCCCACGCGCGCGGAGTCGCGCGAGGACGCCGAGGACATGAAGGTGATGGGCGGGACCGGCACGGTCGAGAAGGGCCAGTCGGTGAGGAACCTGACGGTGATGGGCGGGCACTGCGACGTCTACGGGCGCGTGGACGGCGACGTGAGCGTCATGGGCGGCTCCGTGGTGCTCCACGACGGCGCGGTCGTGGAGCACGACGTGACGACGATGGGGGGGCACGTCGAGGTGAAGAAGGGCGCCGAGGTGCGCGGCCGCGCGTCGACGCTCGGGGGATCCATCGAGGACCAGGACGGCGAGCTCGTCTCCGGCCACGTGGATGGCGCGGCGATGAGGGCGAGCGGGCGAGGGCACGCCCCGCCTTCGCGCTCGTCGGGCGTGCTCCGGCGGGCGAGCGATGCGGTCACGAACACCGCGCTGCTGTTCCTGCTCGGCGTCGTGTTCCTGGCGGTCGCGCCGGTGCGCATGGAGTCGCTGCGGGTCGCCGTCGCGAAGGCGCCGATGAGGCAGCTCGGCTTGGGGGTGCTCGGCGTGCTCGGCTTCGTGGTCGCGGTCGTGCTCCTGTGCGTCACGGTCGTGGGCATTCCCTTCGCGGGTGTGGGCCTGATGCTCGGGCTCGTGGCGCTCTACGCCGGCATGGTCGCCGCGCTCACGACGCTGGGCGCCGCGCTGTCGAAGCACAAAACCGAGAATCCTTACGCGCACTTGGCCGTTGGCTGCGGCGTGTTCCTCTTCGCGTATCCGCTCCCCTGGGTGGGACCATGGCTGGTGGCGGCGCTCGCGCTGGTGGGCGTCGGCACGATCGTCTCGACCCGCGTCGCGGGGTACTTTCCTGCGAAGAAGGGCGCCTCCGTCGACGCGCTCCCCGAGGGCCCGTATCGCTGAGCATCCGGCGGCGCGGCGGGGAGGTCGGCGCGAACGATCGGCCCGCCGCGCGGCGAGGCGAGTGGTGTACGTTGGTGTACCCATGAGCTACCGCCGGCTTCCGCTCATCGTCACCGTCGCGTCCATCTCGCTGTCGCTCGCCGCGGGCGTCACGCCCCGACCCGCGGCGGCCCAGGCGCAGCTCTCGGAGGCCGAGCGCAAGGCGACCGCACGCACCCTCTTCGCGCAGGGCGTGAAAGAGCAGGACACCGGGCAGCACGCAGCGGCCCTCTCGCTCTTCCAGAAGGCGCAGAACCTCTTCGACGCGCCGACGCACCTGCTCCACATCGCGCAGTGCCAGAGCGCCCTGGGCAAGCTCGTCGAGGCGGCCGAGACCTACGAGACGCTCAAGCGCGTCCCGCTCGCGCCCGGCGCTCCCGAGGTGTTCGAGGCGGCCAAGGCGAAGGCCGACACGGAGCTGCCGCTGCTGCGCGCGCGGATCCCCACGCTCCGCGTCGATCTCACGCCGAAGCCCGCGGGCCTGTTGGACCTCCAGCTCGTCGTCAATGGCGTGCTCATCCCCGCCGACCTCGTCGGCATCGCCCGGCCCGTGAACCCCGGGCCCACGAAGCTCGTCGCCAAGGCCACGGGCTACAAGGACGCGGAGCTCGAGGTCAACCTCAGGGAGAAGGAGCAGCGCTCGGTCGGGCTCGCGCTCGTGCCCGGCCAGAGCAGCCTGCCCGCCGCGGTCGTCGTCGCCGCCCCGGTCCGAGGCCCGCAGGACTCGCCGCGAGATCCGCACTATGTGCCCGACAAGCCGGCCCCAAAGGAGCCCGGGGCGCGCATCACGCTGTCGTATTCGCCGAACATTCCCCTGAACGGGAACAACGACCTCTCGTTCGACGCGGTCGCGCACAACATCGGCGGCGAGTTCATCTTCGGTCAGGGCGTCTTCCGCTACCACCTCTTCGCGGGCTTCTCGACGGTCGCTGGCTTCAAGGGGGTGCGGTTCGACCCCGTCACGTTCGGCGCCGCGATCCCCGTGTCGAAGCGGGAGGGCCTGCGGATCGAGATCGAGCCTACGTTCCAGTTTCTCAACCTGAACGTCATCGGCGGCAACGGTGGGGCGATCGCGGCCGTGTCCGCGGGCGGTGACATTCGGGTGAACGCCGCGATTGGCAAGCTCTTCTTGTCGCTCGCGCCCGTCGGCGTCGACGTCCGCTGGGCGGCCGCCGGCTCGGGCCCGGGCTTCGCGGGGGCGGGCATCGGCGCGGGCGTCGATTTCCGGCCGCGCCTGCTGATAGGCGTCGAGCTCTGAGCACGCGTCGGGCGCGGGACAGAGCGCGCCCGCGGCCTGGTGGGTGCCGTCGCTCGCGCGCGAGGCCGGCGCTTCCGCTCAGCGGTGAGGTGGTACATTCGCGCGACGAGCCGTGACCACGTCGACCACCACGAGCCCCTATCCGCAAATAGGGCACTACCGCGTCGTGCGCCTGCTCGGGCGTGGTGGGATGGGCAGCGTCTTCCTCGCCCGCGACATGCGCCTTGGGCGATCTGTCGCGCTCAAGCTCCTAGCGCACGAGCTGTCGAGCGCGACGGACCGCAGGCAGTTCGACGTCGAGGCCCGTACGACGGCGAGCCTCTCGCACCCCAACATCGTGACCCTCTTCGACATCGGCGAGCACGAGGGCCGCCCGTGGGTAGCGCTCGAGTACATCGACGGCTGCACGCTCGCGCAGCGCATGAGCGAAGATTGGCCGACGTCCGCCGAGACCCTGAGAGTCGGGCTCGCGATCGCCCGCGCGATCGAGGCCGCCCACCGCGCCGGCGTCGTGCACCGAGATCTGAAGCCCGCGAACGTGCTCCTCGGCGTGGACGGGCGGCCGCGGGTCGTCGACTTCGGAATTGCCCGCTTCGTGGGAGGGCACTCCGAGCCTCCCCCGTCCACCGCCGAGGGCGACGACCTCACGCTGGTAGGCACTCCCTCGTACATGGCGCCCGAGCAATGGCGGGGCGAGGATGGCCCCGAAACCGACGTGTGGGCGCTCGGCCTGATTCTGTATCAGCTGCTCTCGCGCGCCCACCCGCTGCGGGGGCTGGACGCGGCCCAGATCGCCCTCCGCGCGGAGCTCGCCGAGCCCGTGCCCTCGACTCCCGAGCTCCACGCGGCGTCGCCCGAGCTCGCCCCCATCGTGATGCGGTGTCTGCGCCGGCTCCCGAGCGAGCGGCCTACGGCGACCGAGCTCGTCACGCAGCTCGCGGCGCTCGAGGGGCGCCTGCGCGCTCCGACCCCGACCGAGAACCCCTTTCGCGGGCTGCTCCCGTTCTCTGAGCGGCACGCGCACCTCTTCTTCGGGCGCGACGGGGAGGTGAGCGCGTTCGTCGAGCGACTCCGCGCCCAGTCGATCCTCGTCGTCGTCGGCTCCTCCGGCGCGGGCAAGAGCTCGTTCGTGCTCGCGGGCGTCGCGCCGCGAATCAAGGAGTCGGCCAGCGTGCGCGTCATCACGGTGCGGCCGCAGGGGCGCCCGTTCTCCGTCCTCGCGGAGAGCATCGTGCGCGAGACGCCCTCGAGCTCCGGTGTCTCCACCCTCGTCGACCCGCCGCGCTTCGCGGGGGCTCGCGAGCCCGAGGCGCTCGCGGACCCGCGGCAGCTCGAGGCGCGCCTGCTCGAGTCGCCCGGGCTGCTCTCGGTCGTGCTCACCGAGATCGCCGCGAGGACGGGCGAGCGGGTCCTCTTGGTGGTCGACCAGCTCGAGGAGATCTGCACCGTCGTCCACGATCGGGCCGAGGCGCGCGCGTTCCTCGCCGCCGTGTGTGGCGCCGCGGGCGATCCGAACGAGCCCGTACGCGTCGTGATGACCGTGCGCGACGACTTCCTCGGCCGACTCCCATGGGGCGCGAACAGCGGCGCGGCGCTCTCCGGGCTCGTGTTGCTCGCACCCCCCGACACCGACGCGCTGCGAGAGATCGTGCGACAGCCGCTCATGCAGACGGGATATGCCTTCGACGACCCCGCTCTGCTCGAGGAGATCGTGACCTCGGTGCGCGGGGAGGCCGCGTGCTTGCCGCTGCTCCAGTTCGCGATGAGCCTCCTCTGGGCTCGCCGCGACGAGACGCGTCAGCGCCTGGTCCGCGCCGTCTATGACGAGATCGGTGGCGTGGGCGGCGCGCTCGCCGCGCACGCCGAGAACGTGGTGGGGGCGCTCGACCCGGCCAGCCTCGAGCTCTGTCGTCAGCTCCTCCTTCGCCTCGTGACCGCCTCCGGGACCCGGCGCGCAATGGGGCGCGCGGCCCTCGTCATGGGGCTCTCGGCGGGCGCCGAGGGGCTGCTGGCCAAGCTGCTCGACGCGCGGCTCCTGGCGCAGCAGCGCGGCGATGACGCTCGGGTCGAGCTCGCGCACGAGTCCCTCACGCGCGTCTGGCGCAGGCTCGAGCGCTGGATCGAGGAGAGCCACGAGGACCTCGCCGTCGCCGCCGATCTCGTGGCGGCGGCCGAGCGCTGGGAGCGGCTCGGCAAACGGGACGACGAGCTCTGGCAGGGCGACGCACTCCGCGACGCCTCGAGGCTGGTGGCCCGAGGCTCGACGCGGCTCCCCGACGTGGCGCTCTCCCTCGTGCGGGACTCGACGCGGCGGGAGCGCCGCGGGGCCCTCCGGAGGACCGTCGCGGCCGCGTCCCTCTTCGTCGCCGCGGGCGTCGCGGTGCTCGCCTCCTCGATGGCCGCGTGGGCGCTGCGTGAGCGCAAGAACGACGCGCTCGGGGCCGCCCGGCGGGCCGAACAGGCCAGCGCGCTCCTGCTGGAGGAGCGCGCCCTCGCGAGCTTCGCGGATGGCGACAACCACGCCGCGCGCGCGCAGCTCCGCGCCGCGCTGGAGGCGCGCGACTCCGTGTCGTCGAGGAACCTCGCGCGAAAGCTGGAGAGCGCGCCGCTCCGGGTGTACCTGCGCCACAACACCGTGGTCTACGACGGCCTCTTGTTGTCGGACGGGCGCACGTTCTTCGCGGCGAGCCACTCCGGGAACATCGGCGTCTTCGACACCTTCACGCTCGAGCAGCGCGTCCTTCGCGGGCATACGGATCAGGTGCTCGGGCTCGCGCTGCTGCCTGGCGGCCGCCTGGCCTCGGCCAGCTGGAACGGCGAGCTGCGCGCCTGGACGGTCGGCACCGGCGGCGGAGCACAAGTGGCGAGGCGGCCAAGCTTCACCGCGCTCGCGACCTTTGGGGCGACGATCGCGGCGTCGCGGGATCGGGAGTTGCTGCTGGTGGACGCGGGCGACAAAGTGCGCACGATCCCCCTCGAGGTCACCCAGCCGTTCGGGCTCGCCTTCGGCCCGGACGGCAAGGAGGTCTTCGTGGGGGGCGCCGAGGGCAAGGTGCGGGTCGTCGATCTCCGGACCCACGCGGTCGCCCGCGAGAGCGAGGCCGGCGCGCCCATCTCGCGGCTCGCCGTCGACCCGAACGGCCGCTTCCTCGCCAAGGGCGGGCGCGACGGGAGCCTCACGGTCCTCGACCTCCACACCCTCCGCCGACGGAGCGAGGTGCGCGCGAGCGGCGGTGCGGCCCGCGCGCTCGCGGTCTCGAAGGATGGGCGCGTGTGGATGAACGGCATGGACCGCCGCATCGTGGCGTGGAATCCGGGGACGGGCGCCCTCTCGGCGGAGGTGGCCACCCACCTCGACGAGGTGACGAGCCTGTCCATCACGGAAGACCAAGCCTCCCTGGTCGCGACGGGCACCGGGGGCTCCGAGATCTGGAGTCTCGCGGCCATGCCGCGCGAGCGCGTCATTCCGCCGGACCCGCACCCTATCCTCGATATCGCATTTTCAGCAGATGGCCGAGAGCTCGTGAGCGCATCTCACAAGAGGATCCTCGTGTGGAGCACCGCCACGGGACGCCCGGTCACCGAGATTCAACGCCACGGCATCCGCAGCCGGGATGTCGCGCTGGACGCGGCCAATCACCGCGTGGCGGCGGCAGACGAGCGCGGCGGATTGGCCCTCTGGGAGCTGCCCTCGGGTCGCCCGCTCGGCACCCTCGGGACAACGGCGGTCGTGCCCCTCGGCCTCGTCTACTCCCCACGATATGACCTCGCCGCGGTCGGCACGAGCGCGGGCGCGATCCTCGTGTATGCGCTCGACGCGCGCGCGCTTCGCTTCGAGCTCGTCGACCCGGCCGGGAGCGCCGTGCGAGCGCTCGCCCTCTCGCCCGACGGCGCGACGCTCTATTCGTCGTCGATCGATGGCACTCTGCGCGCGTGGGACCTGGCCACGCGGAAGGCCAAGGTGCTGCACCGCGTGGCGACAGGCAACTACGGCCTCGCCCTGTCGAAGGATGGACAGCGCCTCGCCGCCACGTCGCCCGACGGCGCCGCGCTGGTGCTCGACGTGGCGTCCTCGGCGGTGACGCCGCTCGGACACTTCGCGGGGCGGCTGTACCGCCCCGCGTTCTCCCCGGACGGGGGCACGGTCGCGCTCCCTTGCTCGGACGGCAAGGTGTACCTCGTCGACGTCGCCGCGAAGGGGCCGCCGCGCGTCGTGACCGGGGCTCATGGTGAGGTGAACGTCGCCGTGTTCAGCGCCGACGGAGCGCTCCTCGCGACCGGGAGCGACGACCACACCGTGCGACTCTTCGACGCCACGACGGGCAAGCCACGCTGGATCGCGATGGGAGCCGCCACCGTCAAGGGCCCGGTCCCGAGCGAGCCGGGCGCGACCGCCGGCCTCGAGCTTCCGAACCGGCACATTGTCGGCTTCGACAGCGGCCTGGTGGAGGTGCGCCACGCGGCAGGGGGCGCGACGCTCGTCCTCCGCGACACGCCCCCGCACGCGGTGACTCACGTCGTGGAGGGGCCCTCGGGGACGCTGGCGCTCGGCTTTGCGGACGGGTCCTTCGGGGTCTGGGATCCTGGCACGGGGCGGGCGCTCGATCGCGTCCTCCTCCACGGCCACCTCGCGAGCCTCACGGTCAAGGGCGGGCTCGTCGACGCCGAGACCGAGCTCGGCGACCGCGGTAGCCTCGACCTCTCGATCCTCGGCGTCGACTACTGCGCGCTCATGTCAGACCTATGGCGGCGAACACCCTTCGTGTGGCGATCGGGCTCGATTCGCGTGGAGGCGCCCACGGGGGGACGGTGTCCGCCCCCCGACCGCGGCCGGTAAGCGCGCGCGTCCCGGCGTGCGGCTCGCGCCGCCGCCAACACGCGCTAGCCTGAGCAGCCCATGCACGCCGCCCTCTCGCCGCTCCACTCCGCGGTCTCTTCGTGGTTCGCTGAGGTCCTCGGGGAGCCCACCGCGCCTCAGGTCGGCGCGTGGCCGGAGATCCGCGCGGGCCGCGACGTGCTCGTGGCCGCGCCGACCGGCTCGGGCAAGACGCTGGCCGCGTTCCTGGCCGCCCTCGACGAGCTCGCCCGCGAGGCCGAGGCGGGCACGCTGCCCGACGAGGTCCGCGTCGTGTACGTCTCGCCGCTGAAGGCGCTCTCGAACGACGTGCACAAGAACCTCATGGTGCCGCTCGAGGCCATCGGGGTGCGCCTCCGGCCGGGCGCCGTCGAGCTCCGCGCGGCGGTGCGCACCGGAGACACTCCGCAAAAGGAGCGCGCTCAGGTCACGCGGCGGCCGCCGCACGTGCTCGTGACCACGCCGGAGTCGCTGTACGTGCTCCTCGGCTCGGAGTCGGGGAGGCGAATGCTCTCCACCGCGCGCTCGGTCATCGTCGACGAGATCCACGCCGTGGCCGCCACGCGCCGCGGCGCCCACCTGTGCCTCTCGCTCGAGCGCTTGGAGGCGGTCGCCGGTCGCAAGCTCCAGCGGGTCGGTCTGTCGGCCACACAGCGGCCCGTCGAGGAGGTGGCGCGCTTCCTCGTGGGCACCCGCCGCGTGGCACGCGACGGCGGAGGAGCGCCGAGCTGCGCCATCGTCGACTGCGGACACCTGCGCGCGGTCGAGGTGGAGATCGAGGTGCCGCGGTCGCCGCTCGAGGCCGTGATGAGCGCCGAGGTCTGGACCGAGGTCGTCGCCCGGATGGCGGAGCTCGCGCTGAGCCACCGCACGACCCTCGTCTTCGTCAACACGCGTCGCCTCGCGGAGCGCGTGGCCGCTCAGCTCGAGGCGCGCCTCGCCGAGACCATCGGCCCAGGCCTCGTGTGCGCACACCACGGCTCCATGTCGCGCGACAAGCGGCTCCACGCCGAGCAGCGCCTCAAGGCGGGCGATCTGCGCGTGCTCGTGGCCACGTCGTCGCTCGAGCTAGGCATCGACGTGGGCGCCGTCGAGCTCGTGTGCCAGGTGGGGGTCACGAAGAGCATCGCGGCGCTGCTCCAGCGCGTCGGTCGCGCGAACCACACGACCACGGGCACGCCCCGCGGCAAGCTCTTCCCCCTCTCGCGCGACGAGCTCATGGAGGCCGCGGCGCTCGTCGACGCCATCGCCCACCGCGACCTCGACGCGCTCGCCGTGCCGAGCGGTGGCCTCGACATCCTCGCGCAGCACATCGTGGCGGCCGTGGGCGACGCCGAGGCGCCGCGCGACGAGCTCTACGCCCTCGCGCGCGGCGCGTGGCCGTACCGCGATCTGTCCCGCGAGGACTTCGACGACGTGATTGAGCTGCTCCACGAGGGGGTCCGCACGCACCGCGGCCGCCGCGGCGCGCACGTGTTCGTCGACGGCACGACCGGCGTCGTGAAGGGGCGCCGTGGTGCTCGCCTCGCCGCGCTCACGTCGGGCGGCGCGATCCCCGATCAAGGCGACTACACCGTGGTGGAGGAGCCCCAGGGGCTCGTGGTCGGCACCATCAACGAGGACTTCGCGATCGAGAGCATGGCCGGCGACATCTTCCAGCTCGGCACGACCTCCTGGCGCATCCTCCGGGTCGACCGAGGCACGGTGCGCGTCGAGGACGCGAAGGGGCAGCCGCCGTCGATCCCCTTCTGGCTTGGCGAGGCGCCCGCGCGCACCCGGGAGCTGTCGGCGCGCATCGACGGCCTCCGTGACGCCGTGTCGGCGCAGCTCGAGGCCGGCCGCGACGCGGACTGGCTCGAGCGGTGGCTCGTCGAGGCCCGGGGCCTGCCCCCGGCGGCCGCGCGCCAGCTCGCCGCCTACCTCGCCGCCACGCACGCGGCGCTCGGCGGCCTGCCTACCGAAAAGAACATTGTTTTCGAGCGTTTTCATGACGATCTCGGGGGCTCGCAGATCGTCATCCACGCCCCGCTCGGCGGCCGCGTCACCCGCGCGTGGGGGCTCGCGCTGCGCAAGCGATTCTGCCGCTCGTTCGATTTCGAGCTCCAGGCCGCCGCCACCGAGGACGCCGTGCTCCTCTCGGTCGGCGCCGTCGAGGGGGTCGATCTCACCGCGCTGCCCAACTTCCTGAGCTCGAAGACGGTTCGCGCGGTGCTCGTGCAGGCGCTCCTCGACGCGCCGATGTTCGGCACGCGCTTCCGGTGGAACGCCACGCGCGCGCTCACGCTCCTGCGCATGCGAGGTGGCAAACGGGTGCCGCCGGGTCTCCAGCGCCTCGAGGCGGAGGACCTCCTCGTGAGCCTCTTCCCCGAGCAGGTCGCGTGCCTCGAGAACATCGTCGGCGATCGCGAGATCCCCGACGCCGTGCTCGTTCGCCAGACCGTCCACGACTGCCTGCACGAGGCGATGGATATCGACGGCCTCGAGGACGTGTTGCGGCGTGTGGAGGCGGGCGAGATCACGATCCGCTGCGTCGAGACGGTCATGCCGTCGCCGCTCGCCCACGAGATCCTCGCCGCCAAGCCCTACGCGTTCCTCGACGACGTGCCCTTGGAAGAGCGCCGCGTGCAGGCGGTGTTCGTCCCCCGCGGCCTCGACGGCCAGGGCGCGCCGCTCGATCCGGCGATCGTCGCCGAGGTGCTCGCCGAGCTGCACACGCCGCTCGCCGATCGCGACGAGGCTCACGACCTGCTCCTCCAGACCGGGTTCCTGTTCGACGACGAGCTCGTCGCCGTGGGTGGCGCGTGCATGGCCGCGCTGCTCGGCGAGCTCGCCCTCGCGGGGCGTGTGCGTCGCGTGCCCATCGGGGCGGGGCTCCGCCGCGGGGCCCACGTGGCGATCGAGCGCCTCGCGCGCGTGGCGACCCTAGGCGCCGACCACGGATCGCTCGCCCCCGTGCTGCTCGGGCGGCTCGAGGTGCGCGGCCCACGCCCCGAGGCCGATCTGCTCTGCGAGCTCGGTGTCTCGTCCGAGCGCCTCCGCGAGACCCTCGGCGAGCTCGAGCGCACGGGTGAGGTGCTGCGGGGCCGCTTGGATCCTCGGGTGTCCGCCGAGGTCGTCTGGTCGAAGCGCCTCGTCACCCGTGTGCGCCGCCGCATGCTCGACCGGCTGCGGGCCCAGATCGAGCCCGTACACGCGCAAGACCTCATGCGATTTCTCCTTTCGTGGCAGCGACTTACGGGACTTCGAGCGGGCGGCGTCGACGGCCTGTACGGCGTCATCACCCGCCTCGCCGGCGCGAGCGCGCCCGCCGGCGCCTGGGAGGACGAGCTGCTCGCGCGGCGCGTGTTGGGCTACGATCCACGGTGGCTCGACCAGCTCTGCTTCGCGGGGCGGGTGGCGTGGCTCCGGCTCGAGGGTCGGGTGGCCGGGGAGCGCGCGTCGGGCCCTTCGCGCGCGCTTCGCACGAGCGCCATCGCGGTGATGCCGCGCGAGCTGACCGATCTCTTCGTGCCGAGGCCGACGGAGCGCACCGGGACGCCGACCGCGGCCGAAGACGTCGCGCTCTCGTCCACTGCGCAGCTCGCGCTCGGCGTGCTCCGGGCGCGCGGGGCGAGCTTCTTCCAGGACGTCGCGCGCGAGGCGCGCCTCCTCCCCGAGCCGGCCGAGCACGCGCTCGCGGAGCTCGTCGCCGCGGGGCTCGCGTCGTGCGACGGCTTCGCGGGGGTCCGCGCGCTGCTGCTCTCCTCGAAGGACCGCGAACGCGCGCGTCGCCATCCGCGTGGCCGGGCGGGCCTCGCCGCCTCGCTCGACCTCGGCGGCCGGTGGTCCGCCAGCACCCAGGCGGCCACGCCCCTCGCCGACGAGGCGCGCGCCGAGGGGCAGGCGCGCGCCCTCCTGCAGCGCACGGGGGTCGTGTTTCGCAAGCTCGTCGAGCGCGACGCGGGGCTCCTCCCTTGGCGCGATCTGCTGTTCGCGCTCCGCCGGCTCGAGGCGCGCGGCGACGTCCGCGGCGGCCGCTTCGTCGCGGGCTTCTCGGGCGAGCAGTTCGCGCTGCCCGAGGTGGGCGTCGCGCTCCGCGCCGCACGCTCCGCGTCACGTCGGCCAGGGGCCGGCGAGGTGGCGGTGGTGAGCGCCGCCGACCCGATGAACCTCACGGGGATCGTGCTGCCGGGCCCCCGCGTGCCGGCCGTGCTCGGGCACCGGCTGCTCCTCGAGGACGGCTTGGTCGTGGCGGTGTTCGACGCGGGCGGAGTGCGACACACCGGCGAGACTACGCTGGACGCCTCCCAGGTGAACGCGCTGCTGCGCCGTGGACCTCGCGCCTCCGCGAGACAGGCCGACGACGAGGAGCGCGCGGCGGCGCCGTCGGCGTGATCACCCGCTCGCGAGCGGTCTGTTCGAATGGTTCAGCAGTTGCGTGTGGTTGGTTCGGTGGTGCCTAGCCCGGATAATTCACTGGACGTGGGCGTGGTCTAGCTAGAACGTGACGTCTCCGCCTGGCGGAGGCGCGGGCGAAGGCGTCGGCGAGCTCGGAGCGGCCGCCGGCGTCGGTGAGCTCGGAGCGGCCGCCGGCGTCGGCGGCGTCGCGGGGGAAGCGGGCGCGCGTGGCGCGGGCGGCGGCACACCGTGCTCGTACGGCGTGGCGGTCTCCTCCTGGCGCGTGCGCGTGCGCCACTTGCGCTCGCGTCCTTCCCATAGCTCGAAGTCGATGCCGAACGTGAGTAGCCCGCCGGCCCCATACTGCACGGGCGAGTCGAAGCCCGTGAGGGGCCGGTAAATCATCGCCGACACATTCACGAGGTCGAACAGGTGCGCGCCGTAGCCTACCGCCGGCACGAACAAGAGGCCGCTCGACGCGATCGTGCTGCCGTTCTGGGCCTTGTTCGTGAAGCCGTCGTTCTGGAAGCCCGTCGTGAAGCCGAGCGAGAGGAACACGTGGCCGTACTCGCCCGCGCTGCCGAACATGTAGCTCGGCACCAGCGCCCCCTGGAAGGTGAGGTGCGTCTCACGGGCTTCGGTGAAGAGTGCATACCTCACGTTGTTCTGGTCGACGGCGCACGGCACCGTGGCCGAGCACGCCGCCTGGTCGGTGCCCACGCGGTTCCACTGGGCGTAGGGCACGCTGTTCCACAGCGCGTTCAGGCCGAAGCCGAGGCCGAACGCGCGCGCGCGACCGAAGCGGACCTCGCCATGGGCCTCGGGTCCAAAACCCCACGTGCCGCCTCGGCTCGGGACGGGCATGGTGCCGGTCGTGGCGCTCTGCGCCCAGCGGTAGGCCGCGTACGACCCGCGGACGCCGAGCTCGAAGCCGCGGACCGGCGCCACCGTCAGGCTACCCTCGGACGTGATCTCCGGCACCTTGAGCGCCGTGTCGTGCAGCTCGGCGTAGGGCTTCTCGTAGACGTCGCCGGCCGCGAGCGTGCCGGAGAGCCGCAGCGAGCCGTCGGGCGCCGTCCGCCCGTCGAACGGGAGGGGCTTGGCCGCCGGCGTCAGGCCGGTGTAGCGGTATGGGGTGCTGGGCGGCGTGCAGCCGCTCACCACGAGCCACGCGAGCGCCGCCTGCGCGGCGGAGGAGAGGGCGCTTCGGTTCAAGGCGAGACCTCGCCTTCGGCGCGGGCTCGACTTCGACCCATTTTGGGGGGGCTCGCGTTCTGGTGCATGCGGACGCGAGACTAGCGAAGGCCGTGCCACACCGCCCGCGCAGGATTCGGAGGCCTCGCGGTGGCCATCGCGGCCGGCGGGGGCCGCGCCGCATGACATTCGTGCCCCGAGTCGTGTAGACGGGCTTCCGCAGCGCGCGCGAGAAACGTGCATACTGCATGAGAAGCCATGACCCCAAGCAAGAACCTGAAGGTGAGCCCCGCAGGGGCGAACGAAGGTCGATGGAGAGCCCGAGCCGAAGGCGAGGTCTCGCCATGAACACGCAAGCGAGCCGACGGCGAGCGGCGTGCCTATGCCGCCCGACCGAAGGGAGGAAGGCATGAACCCCTACGCCGAATGTCCGAGGCTCCCCGAGGGCGAAGCGGTGCCTCTACGGGGCCTCGTGGCTGGGGAGCCGCTCGAGCTCGAGATCGGTCCCGGTCGCGGCGGGTTTCTCTTCGAGCGCGCGATCGCCGCGCCGACGGCGGGGCTCGTCGGCCTCGAGGTGCGCCGCAAGTGGGCGACGATCGTCGACCAGCGCCTCGCGAAGCAGGGCCTCGGGGCGCGCTGCCGGGTCTTCGCGGAGGACGCGAAGCTCGCCCTCCCACGGCTCGCGCCGACGGGCGGCGTGCGCCGAGTGTTCATGCACTTCCCCGACCCCTGGTGGAAAAAACGCCACGAGAAGCGCCTCGTGATGGGCGACGTGTTCCTCGATCAGGTGGCCCGCCTCCTCGCGCCCGGGGGCGAGCTCTTCGTGCAGACCGACGTGGAAGAGCGCGCGGTCGCCTACGCGGCCGCGATCACCGCGCACGGCGCCTTCAGCCCGGCGGGCGACGTGGCCGGCTCGCCCTGGCTCGCGGAGAACCCCTACGACGCGCGGAGCCCGCGGGAGCACCGCGCGATCGCCGACGGACTGCCCGTGCATCGTATGCGGTATACACGTAACTAGAGCGACGCGCCTCGTCTTCGGTTCGTGTCACTGGGGGCAATCGTCGAACCAGTCCGTCCCGCAGGGCCTCGGCTCCGCGGCGGAGACGACAGGGCCCGCCAGCGCCATGACCGCGGAGAACCGCAGCGCCAGCGAGATCGCGCGGCACGGCACCGCGCGGCCGTCGTCGGCGCGGGTTCCGGGCAGATCCATCACCGCGCAGACACGTCGCTTCGCCTCCAGATAGAGCGGCTCCTGCCGGCAGAGCGGCTGGAGGCTGATCGGCGAGCGCAGCACCTCGAGGCCGGTGAGCAGATCGGCGGCCAGCACGCGCCCCGAGAGGATGGCGTCCCGGAGGCGCAGGAGCGGGCCCTCGCGCACGAGCCTCCCGACGAGCTTCGCCTCCTTCGCTCGTGCTCGGAACAGGCCGACGCGGAGGTCGATGTCGAGCGTCGCGACGAGCACGCCGTCGCGCACGTACGCCGCGCGGTCGTCTATGCGCGTCTCGAACGGGAAGGTCTGCGAGGTGCCCACGACGGAGTCGTCTTCGACCTGCCAGGTGTCCGTGCCGTCGAGCTTCGGGAGGGGGCTCGGGCCCGCGTCGGTGCGCCCGAGAATGCCGGGCGAGGCGATGACGCCGACATGCACCGCGTCGTCGTTGTCGGTGCCGTTGTAGCCCTGCAGCTGCACGAGGATGTTCTGGCTGCCCGCCTTGATGTAGTCGGTGCCGGTGTACTCGCCGCGGCCTGGGAAGAGGGCGAGGGTCGACGTGAGGAGCGGACCGAGCACGTTGTCGACGCCGCGCGGGCCGTCGCACGCGGGCGACGGGTTCACCGCGAGGGTGCAGGCGGTGGCGCCGGGGCAAGTGCAGAGGCCGTCGAGATCGTAGCCTTCGCCCGCGCGCCCGTACTCGAGGGTGTCGCCCGCGAGGAGGAACGCCGACGAGGTCGGATCGCCCGGCGGGGGCCGGCTCGGAGGGAGCAGCGGGTCGCAGGTCGGTGGGGCATCGACCGCGGCCTCGACGGGCGGGGGAGGCGGCGCGCTCGTGTCGGGAGCGGCCTCGGGCCCCGCGGGGGTCGCGTCGACCGTCCCTCCCGAGTACCCGTCGAGCGGGTTCAGCAGAGTGCACGAGGCGGCGATGCCCAGCGCCCCAGCCGCCGCGAGCGCTCGTCGCCCCAGTCGCATCAGAGGCACTCGGGTTTCGGCTTCTTGATGCCGTCGACGATCGTGAAGGGGGGATCGCAGCGATTCTGCGCGGGGGTGGCGGTCGCCGTGGGCTTGGCGGTCGGGCGGGGTGGGGCGGCGCGCGCGGGCGTGGGGGCCGCCTTCGCGGCGGGCGTGGTGGACGCGGTCGGCGCGGTCGGCGCGGTCGGCGCGCTCGCGGACGCCGAGGGCGTGGAGTTGGCCGCGACGGCGGCGGTGTTGGGGGGCGCCGCGGTCATCGCGGGCAAGGCCGAACCGGGCGCGCCAGCCGCGGGCCCGCGCGTCGTCGAGGGCGCGCGGGTCACGAACACCGCGCCGGCGACGAGCCCGCCGGCGATCATCACCGCCAGGGCGATGAGGCCCGCCCGCCCGCGCCCCTGGCGCGCCTGCTCCGCCTGGTCGCGCGCGAGGCTCAACCGGGCCTGGGTCGCCGATGCAGGGACCTCGAACTGCGACTGGGAAATGGAGGGGTAGGGCGCGCGGGGTTGGGCGGCCGCCGCCGTCTCGGCCGACGTGGCGAGGAGCGTCGACGTGCTCGGCAGACCCGAGCTGCTCTCGATTTCTTCGATGCGCGAGGCGCGCGACAGGAGTGGCTCGCCCCCGAGCTCTTGGACCCACTCGCCCACGATGCGCGGCGTCGCGGGCTGCTGCGCGCGCTCCAGCGCGACGGCCATGTCGCGCGCCGTCGCGTAGCGCTGCGAGAGGTCTCGGGAGAGCCCGCGGAGCACGACGGCGTCGAGCGCGGGCGTGCACTCCGGCCGGTAGGCGCTCGGGGGCGGGATCGGGTCGTTCAGCACCTTCAGCGCGATGGTCGCCTGCACCTCCGCGCGGAAGAGGCGCATGCCGGTGAGGGCCTCCCACAGGCAAACCGACGCGGCCCACACGTCGGCGCGCCGATCGACCGCCTCCGCCATGATCTGCTGCGGTGACATGTACGCGAGCTTCCCTTTGAGCTCGTCGTTCTGTGTAGATTGCAGTCTTCCACTCGCCTTCGCGACCCCGAAATCGAGCACGCGGGTCGCGCCGTCGACGCCCACGATCACGTTCTGGGGCGAGACGTCGCGGTGCACGATGCCGAGCGGCTCACCCCGCTCGTTGCGGGCCTCGTGCGCCGCGTGCAGGCCGTTCAGCGCGTCGATCACCATCGCCGAGCAGATGGCGAGCGGGACCTCTTGACCGGCGCGGCGGGTCGCGCCGATGAGCCGGCTCATCGACTCGCCGTGGACGTACTCCATGACGAGGAAGAGCTCGTTCGGCTCGCGCACGACGTCGAGCATCGGCACGACGTTCGGGTGCCGAATGCGCGCGACGAGGCGGGCCTCGTCGAGCAGCATCGCGACGAACTCTTGCTCCTGCGCAAAGTTCGGGTGGAGGCGCTTCACCGCGACGGTGCGCGAGAACCCCGCCTCGCCGACGAGACGCGCGAAGTGCACCGTGGCCATGCCGCCGGCGGCGAGCACCCCGTGGAGCTCGTAGCGACCGATGCGGATCGAGCCGCTCGCGTCGGAGAGCGAGGGCCGCGGTGGGGGGTACGCCGCGGGCACGGCGCCGCGCGCCGAGCGGGACGAACCGCTGCCCTCAGAACTCACCGCGCACCGCGCTTTCGAGCCAAGAGGGCCGCGTGTCGCGCGTGACCGCCGCGCGCCCCGGGCGCGTGATCTCCGGGCGCGTGAGGTAGAGGGTGAGCGCGCCGGCCAGCGCGAGCACCCCCACCGCGAGCGAGACGTCCGCGACGATGAAGCGCGTGCGCACGCTCGACACGTCGCTGTCGAGGCAGCTCGGCTTGCAGGCCTCGAGGCCCGATTTGCCGCTCGCGCCCGAGACCCCGAAGCCGACGAAGGCGCCGGCGCCCACGAGGCCCAGGCCGCCGAGCGCGTACACGGTCCATGGCACCGGACGCTCGACGCTGGTCGCCGTGTGCGGTGCCTCTCGGCCCGGGTCTCGCGGCGCCGGGGTCGCCGGCGCGGACGTGCGCGCGAGCGTCGAGATCGCGGCCACGCGTTGCGACTTCTCGCCTTCGCGTACGATCTGCTTGACCGTGACGGGGGGCTCCCCCGGAGGTTGGAACACGAACGTGTGCTCGCCCGGATCGAGGTCGAAGGCGCGACCGTCGGTGCGGGCGCCCGAAGGCCTGCCGTCGATCGTCGCGGGCACCCGCGTCTGGTCGGTGCCGTCGCGGCCCTTGAACGACAGCACGATGGAGGGGCGTCGCGCGTCGACCTCCTTCAGCCATCCGGCGCAGTCGGCCTGGAGCGTGCGCGGGCAGCCGTCGCTGAGGCACACGCCGAGCTTCTCGCGCGCTGCGCCGAGCGCGCTCTGCTTCATGTCGACCTGCGCGCCCTGGTAGGCGTTGATGCACTGCTCCTTCGAGGGTGGCGCTGCGAACGCGATCGAGCCCAGCGTGAGCCACGCCGTAGCGATCCCCGAGCACGACACCCACCGCACCCACCGCATCGGAGGATCGTACCACGCGGTGGGGGCCCGGGCCCAAGGACTTCCAGTGAGGCGTGCGGACACCGGGCGCGCCGCCCGTCACCCGACGAGCCGAACCAGTTGGCGGCACAAGTGCTTGATTTTAAAGGGAAAACTTGTAGCGCGCGACACCGTCGGCGGGCACCTGCACCGTCGCCGAGAGCGCCTTGCCCTCGGCGGTGGTGCACGTGATCTTGTGGGTTCCGGCGGGCAGCTCGATTCCGGCGGCGGGCGTGGCGCCGCGGGGCTTGCCGTCGACCGTGACGTTGCACCAGCCGCCGCTCGCGCCCACGTTCAGCTTGCCCACGCCACCCGCCGCGGCAGGGGGCGGCGTCGCGGCGGAGGCTGCGGTGTGCGCGCTCGCGCTCGCGCTCGGCGCTGGGCGGCGGTCGTGCGAGGCGACGGCCGTGGGGCTCCGCTCGAGGGCGACGTCGAGGCGCTTCTTCTCGAGCGGGCCACCGGTGAACGTGACCGACTTGTCGACGAAGCCGGGCGCGGAGACCGTGACGGTGTGCTCCACCCCGGACGAGAGATCGGCGACCTCCGGACCGGCGGCCAGCTTGCCGTCGATCGTGAACGTGGCGTCGGCCGCGGGGGGGGAGAGCACCACGTTCAGCACCACGGAGCCGCGCCTCAGCTGCGCGCGCACCTCTTGGGTGGGCAGGCCGTCGGTGAGGGTGACCTTGTGCCGCGACTGCTCGTGGTCGGCCATCGACAGCTTGACGTCGAGCTCTACGCCGCGCGGCAGCTCGAGCGAGGCGGGAGTGGTCTCGGTCCGCAGGTCGCCGTTCAGCCAGATGGAAGCCCCCGGCGGATCGCTCGTCACCACGAGCGTGCCTCGCGCCGGCGGCCGGGCGGGGACCGCGGCGCTCGCGAGGGCCTCGTCGGCGTGTCGCGCGCGCAGGCCACCGAGCACCCCCGCGCCGATCGCGAGCAGCACGGCCGCCCCGACGCCCACGGCGAACCACGGGCCCCGCGCGCCGCGGCCGTGGGCGACGGCGTCCGTGACCGTGTGCGCCGCCGCCGGCATGCTCGGCGTGACCAGGCGCGCGCCGTTCGTGAACGCGTCGAACTCCATCGTGGACTCGGGTGGCCTCATCGATGCGTGCGCGTGCTGCGAGTCGATGATGTCCGCGAGCTGCTTGCCCTGCGAGAGCGCCTCCTTTTGCGCCGCGAGCTTGTCCTCGAAGAGGCTCTGCATGAAGCCGTGGAGCGCGAGGCTGCTCACGCCCACGCGGTGGCGCCGCACGAACTCCTCGAGGTCGCGCTGCATGGCCCGCGCGCTCGGGTACCGCTCGTCCTTGTTCTTGGCGAGCGCGCGCATCACGATCGCCTCGAGGTCCTTCGGGTAGTCGGAGCGCACCTGCGATGGCAGCGGGTACTCCTCGTCGCAGATGAGCTTGAGCGTCTCGAACTCGCTGCCACCCTTGAAGAGGCGCTTCCCGGTCGTCAGCTCGAACAGCATGATCCCGGTGGCGAAGATGTCGGTGCGGGCGTCGACCGCCTCGCCGCGGGCCTGCTCGGGCGACATGTAAGGGACCTTGCCCTTCAGCTTCCCGCTCTTCGTGTGCTCGGCGAAGCGCTTGTCGCTCTTCGCGATACCGAAGTCGACGATCTTCACGTCGCCCCCGAACGTGACGACGACGTTCTGAGGCGACACGTCGCGGTGCACGATGTGGAGCGGCTGCCCGTTCATGTCGTGGTGCTCGTGCGCGTAGGCGAGCCCGGCGCACATGCCCAAAATGATGGCGAGCGCGTGCTCGACGGGGAACTCGTTGACGTCGCGCTTCTTCATCTGCCGCACGATCGAGCGCAGGTCCTCGCCGTGGACGTGCTCCATCGCGATGAAGTAGCTGCCGTCGACCTGGCCTACGTCGAACGTCTGGCACACGTTCGGATGGGAGAGCGTCGCCGCGACGCGCGCCTCGTGCAGGAGCATCTCGATGAACGCCGTGTCTTGGCTCACGGCGGGCAAGATGCGCTTGATGACGATGAGCTTCTCGAAGCCCGCGACGCTGCGCTGGATGGCGAGGAAGAGCTCCGCCATGCCACCCTGCGCGAGCTTGCGCAGCAGCGTGTACTTGCCGAAGCGCTTGGGCATTCCGTCTGCGGGGTCGGCCGTCGCGGCCGTCGACTCCGGAGCCATCGAGGCCGGCGGAAGCGCCCCGGACGACGCGGCGTCGATGGGCGCGCCGGTGGGACTCATCGGCGACGCAGCCACGGGCTCACTCGACGGAGCGAGCCAGGCGGGTGCGGCGATGGCGGCAGGGAGGGAAGAGCGAGACATGTCTCCTCGGCAGACGAGGCGGGAACGCTACACGCGAAGTGACGACAAAAACAGCTAGTCAAAGGGTAGTCCGGCGCCTCTCGGCGGTCAAACGCGAGGGTCGAGCCGGGCGGCCCCCCGCGAGGGTCTCCATAGCGCGGCCCCACCTGGCGTGCCACCCTTCCTCGCACGGCGCAGTGGCGCCCCCGAGGCCGCCAAAGAAGTGCCGCCCGGGAACCTGGCGCTGCGGGCGGCGTCCGAGCCCGGACCGGCCACCCTAGCCCCCGAAGAATCGGAGCCCCCTTGACCCTCGATCCCCGCCTCTGCGCCCGTTCCTCGCCCCGCCCCGCGCGCGAGCTCGGGTTCTACGCCGGCCTCGCCCTCGTCCTCGTCGCCGCGAGCGGCTGCGCCGAGCCGCCCTCGGGCGCGCGCCCGCCGGAGCTCGGGCCCCCTCGGAAGGAGGCGGCGCAGCACCAGATCTTCTCGCCCAAGGTGGAGGGCTCGGTGCGGGAGCTCGCCGAGCGGGGGGAGCGCGCCCTCCTGGCGCAGCGCTGGCGGGAGGCGGCGGACGCGTACGAGGCGCTGGTGGGCGCGGAGCCGACCGCGAAGGACGCGCCGGCCTGGATGGCCTCGCTCGGCGCCGCCTACGAGGGACTGGGCGAGCTCGAGCGCGCGCGCGCCACCTACCGCCGCCTCGTCGCGGCCTTCCCCGCCGACACGCACGTTCGCGGCGCGCGCATGCGCGAGGTGTCGCTCGACGCGTACCTCGACGACTGGAAGGCGCTCGGCGAGCTCGGCGACACGATCCTCGCGTCCGCGCGCCCCGGCGAGCACGACGTCGACCGCATGTTGGGCCTAGGCGCCCGGGCGCTGCGTAAGGTGCAGACGGGCGACGACGTGGCCGCGCTCCGCGACGTGAACGAGGGGCTCGAGCTCATGGAGTCGCTCCACTATGGCGCCTCGGGTCGGCTGCCCGTGCCGGCCGCCCAGCTGCGCTTCGCGCTCGCCGAGGTGCGGCGCGTGCGCTCGGAGAAGATCGCCCTGCAGCCCGTGACCGACGACTTCCTCGTGAAGATGGAAATGCGGTGCCAGGGCCTTCTCGACGCCCAGAGCGCCTACGCCGACGCCATCCGCAGCGTCGATCCCACATGGGCGAAGATGAGCGGCGTTCGCGTCGGCGAGATGTACCGCACCCTGCACCGCGAGCTCATGGCGGTGCCGCCGGATCGCGCGAAGTCGGAGAGCGACCGCAACCTCTTCTACGCGATCATGCACGTGCGCTACCGGGCGCTCGTCGAGAAGGGCATGGAAATGATGACCCGCACGATCGACTTCGCGAAGAAGTCGGACGACGAGTCGGTGTGGGTCACCCGCGCCCGCGAAGCCAAAGAGCAAATGCAGCGCTCGCTCGACGAAGAGAAGGCCCAGCTCGCGAAGCTGCCCTACACGGAGGCCGAGGTCGAGCGCACCCTCGAGATGATGCGCGAGCGCGCGCTCGCTCGGGCCCAAGGGAAGCCGGTGCCCCCGTTGAAGCTCCCAAAGGGCAAGTAGCCCGATTTCTGACCGCGTCAGCGTACCCCGCCACGCTTGACACCACCCGAGACCCGCGGTATGTCGCGCATCCCTTCACGGCGAAGGTGCGTCCACAAGGCAGGTAGCCCACCCGGGGCCCCGCTCGAGGCCGCAGCAGCGCCGGTGGGGGGGATCGCACGCCGATGGCTTGCGTCGTCTCCGAAGCTGAGGTACCAACGCCGCGTCAAACGCTGGCGTAGCTCAATTGGCAGAGCACCGGTTTTGTAAACCGGCGGTTAGGGGTTCAACTCCCCTCGCTAGCTCGGTCGAGCCTCGGCGCTCCCCGCTTCCTTGAAATCTCGTTCGTGCAGTTTCGGAGGGTTACCCGAGTGGCCAAAGGGAGCAGACTGTAAATCTGCCGGTTTTACCTTCGATGGTTCGAATCCATCACCCTCCACGATATCTCCAAGCTCTCTCCAAAAGCGTCGTCTCCGTCCTCTTCGCTTCGTTCGCCGGTCCGCACCGGCGCGCTCTCGCGGGTGTAGCTCAGTTGGTAGAGCTTCAGCCTTCCAAGCTGATTGTCGCCGGTTCGAACCCGGTCGCCCGCTCGGCCTCTCCCTCTTCGTCCTAGCTTCTTCGTTTCGCTTCGTTTCGCTTCGTTTCGGTCTCCTACACTGCCCACCTAGCTCAGTGGTAGAGCACTTCCTTGGTAAGGAAGAGGTCACGGGTTCAAGCCCCGTGGTGGGCTCGGCGAACTCCCCGGTTCGAGCCGAGGTTCGGCAAACCGCTTCCCCTTTCATCCGCGCCCCTTCGCGAGTTTTCAGGAGCTTTCCATGGCGAAAGAGAAATTCAACCGCAGCAAGCCCCACGTGAACGTCGGCACGATCGGTCACATCGACCACGGCAAGACGACGCTGACCGCATCGCTCGTGAAGGTGCAGAGCAAGAAGGGCCTGGCGAAGGTCATTTCTTATGCCGACATCGCGAAGGGCGGCACGGTCCGCGACGCGACGAAGACCGTGACGATCGCGGCGTCGCACGTGGAGTACGAGTCGGCGACGCGCCACTACGCGCACGTCGACTGCCCCGGGCACGCGGACTACATCAAGAACATGATCACGGGCGCGGCGCAGATGGACGGGGCGATCCTCGTCGTGTCGGCGCTCGACTCGGTCATGCCGCAGACGCGCGAGCACGTGCTCCTGGCGCGCCAGGTGGGTCTGCAGCACATCGTGGTGGCGCTGAACAAGTGCGACGCGGTGGAAGACGAAGAGATGCTCGACCTGGTCGAGATGGAAGTGCGCGAGCTCCTGTCGAAGTACAAGTTCGACGGCGACAACGCGAAGATCGTGCGCGTGGCGGCGTTCCCGGCGCTCCAGGGCGAGGCGAAGTGGGAGGAGTCCATCGGGCAGCTCATCGCGGCGCTCGACTCCGACGTGCCGGAGCCGGTTCGCGACATCGACAAGCCGTTCCTGATGGCGATCGAGGACGTGTTCTCGATCAAGGGCCGCGGCACGGTGGTGACCGGTCGCGTGGAGCGCGGCATCGTGAAGACGGGCGAAGACGTCGAGATCATCGGCTTCCGCGACACGCGCAAGACCACGGTGACGGGCGTGGAGATGTTCCGCAAGCTGCTCGACGAGGGCCGCGCGGGCGAGAACATCGGCGTGCTCCTCCGCGGCATCGAGCGCACGGACGTGGAGCGCGGGCAGATCCTGGCGAAGCCGGGCTCGGTCACGCCGCACAAGAAGTTCCTGGGCGAGGTGTACGTCCTCAAGAAGGAAGAGGGCGGCCGCCACACGCCGTTCTTCACGAACTACCGCCCGCAGTTCTACATGCGGACGACCGACGTGACCGGCACCTGCGAGCTCCCCGAGGGCACGAAGATGGTCATGCCCGGCGACAACATCACGATGACGATCTCGCTCATCGTCCCCGTGGGTCTCGAGGAGCAAATGCGCTTCGCGATCCGCGAGGGCGGGCGCACGGTCGGCGCCGGCATCGTCACCAAGATTCTGGAGTAATCGTGCGGGCGCTGACGCGCTCATGACCGAGGGAGCAGACCATGGGTGATCGTATCGAGGTCTCCCTGGTCTGCACCGAGTGCGAGGGGCGCAACTACCGCACCACGCGTCGGCCAGACCAGGTCGGGCAGCTCGAGAAGAAGAAATTCTGCCCGAGCTGCAAGCGTCACACGGTCCACAAGGAGACCAAGTAGCCGGGCCTGTCGCGCCGTCGAGGTGCGCCAGGCCCCGCCGATCCCCCCCGCTGGGGGTGGTCATCCGTCGGAGAAGAGTTACAGTTCCTCGCTCGTCGAGGACCCTAGGGGTTTAGCTCAGCTGGTAGAGCAGCGGATTCCAAATCCGCAGGTCGTGGGTTCGAGCCCCTCAGCCCCTGCTAGAACAAGAGAAGAGAGTGAGCCGACGGTCTCACCAGAAGCGCAACGAACCATGGCCGACCAAGAGCTCGAGAAGAATGCCGACGAGGCCGAGGAAGAGTCCTCGGCGGGCGAAGCCTCGACCGACGAGGCGGATGCCCCGGGCGACGAGTCCGGCGAGCCGGCCGTGAAGGTGCGCGCCGACGTGCTCGATCCCGTGGAAGAGGCCGAAATCGAGGCCGCGCTCGCCGCGCAGACCGGCAACGTGCTCGGCGCCGAGCGCTTCGTGTACGCCGCATACCTCGCCGGGGCCGTCATGGCCGCCTTCGTCTTCTCGAAGCTCGGGCACGCGGCCTGGCTCAAGCTCGCGGCGTGGAAGCCCGAGCAAATCGGTGAGCCGCGCGACGAGCTCGTGTATCTCGCCGCGGCGCTCGTGGGGGTCGGCGTAGCCCTCCACTACTGGCGCCGTAAGGACGCGCGCCAGTACGCGACCGAGGTCGCCGAGGAGCTGTCGAAGGTCACCTGGCCAAGCAAGAAGGAAGTCCAGAACTCCACCTTCATCGTCGTGCTGACCACCCTCTTCGCGACGGTGTTCTTCGCGCTGATGGATCAGTTTTGGCGCTTCATCACCGACAAGGTCTACGGCTTTTAGGGCCCCGGGGTTCCGTCATGACTAAGAAGTGGTACGTCATCCAAACCTACTCGGGCTACGAGAACCGCGTCCGTGAGTCGCTCCAGCAGCGCATCAAGGAGTTCGGGAAAGAGGCCATGTTTGGGGAGATCTTGATCCCCACCGAGACCGTGCAGGAGGCCCGCGCCAGCGGCAAGCCGCGCGTTCGGCAGAAGAACAGCTTCCCGGGGTACATCTTCGTCGAGATGGACATGGGCGAAGAGGCCTGGCACCTCGTCAAGGACACCGCGAAGGTCACGGGTTTCATCGGAAACCAGCGCCCGCAAGAGGTGAAGCCGCCGCAAATCGACGACCTCCGCAAGGCGATCGTCGAGGGCACGGTGAAGCCGAAGCCCCGCGTCTCCTTCGAGACCGGCGACGAGATCCGCGTCATCGACGGAGCCTTCGCCAACTTCATGGGCACGGTCGAGGAAGTGAAGCCCGACAAGCAGAAGCTCAAGGTGAAGGTCAGCATCTTCGGTCGCGCCACGCCCGTGGAGCTTGACTTCACTCAGGTCGAGAAGCGCGCGTAATCGCAGGGGTTTTCGGCGTCCACGCCGCGTCGACGCCGCTCTTCGGGGCGGCGTCCTTGTTTTGTGCGCGGCCGGCCTCGTCGCGCGGATCCTACGAGCCCTCCTGTTCGATGGGGTCTCGCGTGGCGAAGCCCCACTCGGCGTACGCTAGCGCCATGCTCAGACGCGCGCTGCTTCACGTGTGCCTCCCTCTGCTCGTGCTCGCGTGTGGAACGGCGGACGTCCCTGCCGAGGGCGGCGGGCCTCCGGTCGAGGTGGTGGCCGACGCCTCTGCCGTGCTCGACGCGTCCCCGGCCGACGCGTCTCTTCCGGCCCGGGATGGCGCGCCCGACGGGCCGCTGGACGCGTCGCCACCTCGTCGCGCCGAGGTCGCCTTCGTGGGCAGCGGTGACGGGAACGTCCGGACCTACGCGGTAGACAGCGCGACCGGGGCGCTGGCTCCGAAGGGGGTCACGGCGGTCGGTGGCGATCCGTCGTACCTGGCGTTCGACGAGGGGCGCCGGCTCGCGTTCGTCGTCGACTCCACCCGCAACCGCGTGCACGCGTATTCGGTAGACCCCAGCACCGGGACGCTCACGAAGAAGAACGACGTCGCCTCGGGCGGCACCGGCGCGACGCATGTCTCGCTGGTCCCAAGCGGCCGCTACCTGCTCGTCGCCCACTACACGAGCGGGCAACTCAGCGTGGTGCCGGTCGCCGCCGACGGCACGCTCGCGGCCCCCTCGGACGTCGTCTTCGCGGGGGAGAAGGCCCACTACGCCCAGATGGACGCCGCGCGGCGCACGGTCTTCGTGCCGTGCCTCGGCGCCAACGTGGTCGCGCGCTACACGCTCGACGAGGGATCGGGGGCGCTCGCGGCGCTTGCCCCGGTGGGCCTCCCCGCGGGCGCGGGGCCGCGTCACCTGGCGTTCGCGCCGAGCACGCCCTTCGCGTTCGTGGTGAACGAGCTCCAGAGCTCCGTGACCTCGTTTGGCTACGATGCGGCGACCGGCGGCCTCACCCTGATCGAGACCAGGTCGTCGCTGCCCGTCGACTTCGCGGGCGCGAACACCGGCGCGGCGATCTTCGCGCACCCCGCCGGTCGATACGTGTACTCGTCGAATCGGGGCCACGACTCGATCGCCCGCTTCGTCGTGGAACCGACGGGGCGGCTGACGCTCGACGGGCACGTTTCTACCTCGGGCCGCACCCCGCGCAGCTTCACGCTCGCGGGCGGGGGTCGCTTCGCGTACGTGGCGAACCAGGCCTCCGGGACCGTGTGGGGCTACACGTTCGTCCCCGCGAACGGTGAGCTCGTGCCGATGGGCGTGGCGGCCCTCGCCGAGGGCCTCGGCGCCGCGAAGTTCGTGGGTACCGCGCGCTTCGTCGACCCGTAGCGGCGCCTGCCGGCCCGCTCCACTTTCTCGGGAACCTTCGCGTCGCGCGCGTGTCTCACCCCCCCGGAACCGCGGAGGCGCAGCCCCGCCGTCCGTTGCGGCACCTCGCCTTCGGCTCGGGGCCGCCATCGACCACCGTTCGCCCCTCCGGGGCTCACTTTCAGGTTCATGGCGGCACCTCGCCTTCGGCTCGGGGCCGCCATCGACCACCGTTCGCCCTCCGGGGCTCACTTTCAGGTTCACCCACCACTCGTTGGCCTGGCGGTCCTCGCCGGGGAGGTCGTCGTGCGCAGAACGCTCGTCATGGCTCCGCTCGCGCTGCTCGGAGCGTCGCTGGTTCTCTCTTCCTCGGCCGTCGCCCTGGCCGAACCCACGGTCAACGAATGCTTCGCGATCTCTCAGGCAGAGCGCGACACGGGCGTCGAGCTCGCGATGGCGAACGGCTGTGACCGCGGCATCTCGTGCCACATGACGTGGAAGCTCCAGTGCGAGAGCCCGTCCGGCAAGGTGACCGCAGAGTCCCGCGGTCGCGCTGGCGTGCTCTTGGCGTCCGGCGAGCACCACAAGACGTTCGCGTCGGCGTCTGCCTGCCAATCCCACGCGGGGTGGACGCTGTCCGATGTGCAGTTTGCATGTACTCCGGTCCGCTGAGAGGACGGCCCGCCTCGGCGCTCGGGCTTCGCCGACCGCGCGCTCTCTCGACTCTAGCGGAGCCGCGCGCGGTGCGCGGCTACCCAGGGCGCGAGGCGCGCGCCGGTCTCGCCGCGCTGGGCAGCGACGGTCCCCGTGGCGCGCTCGATGCGAGAGGCGGCGAGCGCCACCGCGACCGCCACGGCCTCTCGCTTGCCGTCCGGCACCGTAGGGTAGCCCACGAGCTGGTCGGCGTGTCGATCCAGGAAGCCGGTGTCGTAGCGGCCCGCGACGAACTCGGGGTGCTCGAACAGGCGCTGGTGAAACGCCAGGTTCGTGCGAATCCCGGTCACCACGTACTCCGAAAGCGCGCGCCGCATGCGGGCGACGGCGCGCTCGCGGGTGGGCGCCCACACGCTGAGCTTGGAGATGAGCGGATCGTAGAAGCTCGAGATGGTGCACCCGGCGTACGCGCCGCCGTCGTCGCGGACGCCCGGCCCCGACGGGACGGACAGCCGCTCGATCGTGCCCGGCGAGGGCAGGTAACCCGCGGACGGGTCCTCGGCGTAGATGCGGCACTCGATCGCCGCGCCGCGGGCCGAGAGGTCCTCCTGCTTCATGGTGAGCGGCTCGCCCTGCGCGATGAGCACCATTTCGCGCACGAGGTCGAGCCCGGTGACGAGCTCGGTCACGGGGTGCTCGACCTGGAGGCGCGTGTTCATCTCGAGGAAGTAGAAGCCGCCTCGGTCGTCCACGAGAAATTCGAAGGTCCCGGCCGAGTGGTAACCGACCGCCTTCGCGCCTTGGACGGCGATGCGGCCCATCTCCTCCACGAGCGCGCGTGACGCTGCCGGCGAGGGGGTCTCCTCCACGACCTTCTGGTTTCGACGCTGGATGGAGCAGTCGCGCTCGAACACGTGCACGAGGTTCCCGTCGCGATCGCCGAGCACCTGGATCTCCACGTGCCGAGGCTTCAGGATCGCCTTCTCGAGGTACACCTCGTCGTCGCCGAAGAACTTCTTGGCCTCGGAGCGCGCGCGCTCCCACGCGCTCTTCATCTCGGCCGCGGAGTGCACGAGGCGCATGCCCTTCCCGCCGCCGCCGTTCGCCGCCTTCAGCAGCACGGGGAAGCCGATTTTCGAGGCGGCCTGGGCGGCCTCCTCGGCGGAGCTGCAGTTCGCGCCGGGCACGACCGGCACGCCGGCCGCGCTCATCTTCGCGCGAGCGGCTGGCTTCGAGCCGAGCTGTCGCATGGCGCTCGCCGGCGGGCCGATGAAGGTGATCCCCGCGCGCTCGCAAGCGTCGGCGAACTCTGGGTTTTCGCTGAGGAATCCGTAGCCCGGGTGGACGGCGTCGCAGCCCGCGCGCTTCGCCACGTCGAGGACCTTGTCGATGCGAAGGTAGCTCTCCGCCGCCGCCGCGGGCCCGATGGGGTACGCCTCGTCGGCCACGCGCACGTGCAGGGCTCGCCGGTCGGGATCGGAGTAGATCGCGACCGCGCCGATGCCCATCTCGTGGAGCGTTCGCGTCACGCGCACCGCGATCTCGCCGCGGTTCGCGATGAGGACCTTCTTGAACGAACGGAACTTCTGCGCCGACGCCATCGCGCGGGAATATCAGGGTTCTCCTTCGCGCGGAAGCGCGGCCGCGCGTCGCGTCCGGGCGGCGGCGGTTTCGCGCGGGCGTCGGGCGGCGTAGGATGCGGAGCGTCGCGCGTCGCGCGACCCCGGTGGCCCCGTGAGCAAAGGACGAAGGCAGGAGGCGCAAGGCCTGTTCGACTTCGGCGCCCCCGCGCCCGAGCGCCCCCCCGCGCCCGAGCGCCCCCCCGCGCAGGCGCCTCGCGAGCCGCTCGCTCGGCCCGAGGCCCGCGTACCTCTCGCAGCGGGGAGCGAGATCGTTCCGCCGTTCCCGTTCGCCCCGAGCCCCGGAGCTGGCGCCCCGCCGCCAACCCCGGCCGCCGTGGCACCGGGCGCGCCCGCCCCGAAGGATCGCGAGGCCCCCGAGCCGCTCAGTGTCTCCGCCCTCGGCAAGCTCGTCGAGCGCGCCCTCCTGCAGCGGTTCGCCGATCCGGTCATGGTCGTGGGAGAGGCCGTGAACGTGCGCCCCGCGCAGAGCGGACACTTGTATTTTACACTGAAGGACGAAGAGGGCGACGCGACCCTCGACGTGGTCGTGTACCGCACGAACCTCACGCCCCGCGCGCGCGCGCTCGTTCTCGACGGCGCGAAGGTGGTGCTCCGCGGGCGGCCCACCTACTACGCGCCGCGGGGACGGCTCCAGTTCATCGCCGACCGCGTGGGGCTCTCGGGCAAGGGCGCGCACCTCGAGGCCCTGCAGAGGCTGAAGGAGAGGCTCGCCGCCGAGGGGCTCTTCCGCGACGACCGCAAGCGCGCGCTGCCTCGCGAGCCTCGCGTCGTCGGCGTGGTCACCTCGAAGACCGGCGCCGTCATCCACGACATCTGCCGCGTCGCCTTCCGCCGCGGTGGCGCCCACATCTTGCTCGCGCCCGCGCAGGTCCAAGGGGCGGCCGCGCCGGCGGCCATCTGCCGCGCGCTGCGCGAGCTGCAGCGCGTCCCCGAGGTGGACGTCATCATCGTGGGGCGCGGCGGAGGCTCCGCCGACGACCTCTCCGCGTTCAACGACGAGGCCGTGGTGCGGGCGGTGGCCACGTGCCGGGTGCCGATCGTGAGCGCCGTCGGCCACGAGGTCGACGTGACGCTCGCGGACTTCGCCGCGGACGCCCGCGCGTCGACGCCGTCGCAGGCCGCAGAGTTGGTCGTGCCGGACGCCCAGGCGCAAGCGAGGCTCCTCGCGGAACGCCGCGCCGCCCTCGTCCGCGCGATGCGCTCCAGGGTGGGCGAGGCCCGGCTCGCGCTCGCCTCGACCCAGCGTCGGCTCGGCGATCCGCGCACCATCGTCGCGGTGTCCCAGCAGCGCCTCGACGAGCGCCGCGTCCGGGCCGCGGCGGCGGCGCGGAGGCGCATCGAGCGCGCCGCGGAGGAGCTCCGCTCGCTCACGCGCCGGCTCGCGCTGCGGAGCCCCCGCGTCGTGCTCGCCGCCGAGCGCGCCGTCGTGGTTGCCGGGGTCTCGCGCCTCTCGGCGGCCGCCGAGCGCGCGCTCTCCGCGCGCCGCACCGAGCTCGCGGCCCTGGCGTCGAGACTCGACGCGCTGAGCCCGCTGAAGGTGCTTGCGCGCGGCTACGCGATCGTGACCACCGCGCGCGGCGCCGCCGTGCGCAGCGTGGAGGAGGTGCGCGAGGGCGAGTCCGTGAGCGTGCGCGTCGCCGACGGCACGCTCGAGGCAGAGATCACCTCGGTTCCCAAGCGCAGGGCGCCCGCGTGAGGGCCGCGCGCTTCGCCCTCCTCGGCGATCCGGTCGCGCACTCACGCAGCCCTCGCATGCACCACGCCGCGTTCGAGGCGCTCGGGCTGCCGCACACGTACGTCGCGATTCGGGCCACGGCCGCCGAGGTCGACGGCCACGTCGCCGCCCTTCGCGCTGGCGCCTACGACGGCCTCAACGTGACCGTGCCCCACAAGGAGCGCGCGCTCGCCCTCGCCGACGAGGCCGATCCGCTCGCGCGCGTGGTCGGCGCCGCGAACACGCTCACCCGCGCGCGCGGCGGGGGCGTGCGCGCGTTCAACACCGACGCGCCGGCGGTCATCGACGAGCTCCGAGGCCTCGCGCCGGAGCGCGGCGCGCGCTGGTCGGGCCAGACGGTGGTGGTGCTTGGCGCCGGCGGGGCGGCGCTCGCCGCGGTGTGCGCGGTCGCAGAGCTCGGGGTGGGGCGCGTCGTCGTGCGGTCACGCCGGTTCGAGCAGCGCGAGGCGGCCGCGGCGTTCACTCGCGACCTCGGGGGGCGCCTCGAGGGGCGAGTCGAGCTCCTGGCCGCGCCCCTCGTAGCCGATGCCGGCGTCGAGGCGCGAACCGAGGCCGTCATTCAGGCGACCAGCGCCGGGCAACATGTCGGCACGGGCGAGGAGCCCGTGGACGCGGTGGCGTGGGGAGCGCTCCCCGCCTCGGCCGTGGCGCTCGACCTCGTCTACGGGCGCGCGCCCACGCCGTTCGTGCGCGCGGCGAAGTCGTATTCCTTAAGAGTTATAGACGGTTGTGGAGTGCTGGTGGGGCAGGGCGCGCGCGCCCTCGAGCTCTGGCTCGGGCGGCCCGTTCCGCGCGAGGTGATGGCGCGCGCCGTCGCCGAGGCGCGCTGAGGGGCCGGAGCGCTACCGGATCCGCTCGCGCGCCTCGCCGAACGCCGCCGCGAGCGCGCTGCACGCCTCGCCGAGCTCCGCCTTCTCGAGCACGTCGGCCGCGAGGGCCGCAGCCGCGGCCGGAGGGTGCGGCGCGCGTGGGGCGAGCAACGCGCCCGCGTGGGTCCGCGCGAGCCGCGTGGTGCCTCGCGCGTCGGTGTGGAGCTCGTAGAGCCCCTGTGCCCGGGAGGTGACGGCGAGCACCCCGTCCGCGGCGGGGCGCAGGAAGACGAGCGTGGGCCGCCCCAGCGCGAAGCTCGCCTCCCCGTCCACGAGCTGCCCTACGCCGTCGACCTCCCCGCCCAGCGTGCGCACCCACACGTCCACGTCGACCGTTCCGGCCACGGCGCGCTCCACGTGCAGGCGCGTGTAGGTCGTGATGCGTCCGGCTTGCCACGCGCTGCGCCGCTCGCGGGGCGTCGCGACGACGATCGCGGAGGAGGTCTCGACGAGCCCTCGGTAGGTCACCGCGAGGGACACGGTGGCGTGCGCCTCCGAGGACCGCGCGACGGCGAACGCGCCGAGGAAGAGCCCTGACAGCGCCGCGAGCAGCGCGACGCGGGCGACGAGCAGGGACGGCTCCGCTGTCATGAGGATCTCCGAGCGGCGAAGGGTGCGCGGCCCCGTCGCGCCGACGCCAGCGCGAGCACGAGCCCCGCCGCGGCGAGGCCCGGGGTGGTGTCGGGCGCGCCGACCGGCCCAGCGGTGCACGCGAGGCGACGAGGGTCCGTCGCGCCGTCCGCGCCGCTCGCGGAGGTCGCAGTCGGAGTGGTCGTGGTCAGGATCGCGCGTGGTCGACACGCGCCGCCCGCGCGTCCTGCAGCCCCCAAGCTCGCCTTCGCCGCGGCGCTCCCGTCCCGAGGCGGGTACGACGCGCAGAGCGCCTGGCCGTCGTCCGCGCCGAGCGCGAGGCGCGCCATCTCGGCCGTGCCGGCGCGAGGGAACATGAGCGCCTCTCGGTCCGCCGAGTGTGCGAGCCCGAGCACGTGCCCGACCTCGTGTGTCAGCACGGCCTGAAGATCGTAGACGCCGTCGCTCGGCGCCGCCGCCGCGCCCGCGCGAATGTCGTACTCCGCCGTGTTGACCTCGATGTCCGCGTCGAGGATCTCCCCGGTCGCCGAAGCGAACGTCACCGTCGTGAGCGCCAGCTCCCCCGAGCGCGCGCTCGCGCCCGCGCCTTCGGGCCCCCGCGGGCCCGCGTGAGGCCACGCGTCGTCGCGGAACACGATCGCGTTCGTGTTGGCGCCGGTCAGGCGGTACCCTACCGCCCCGCCCGTAGTGGCGGTGAGGTCGCGCGCGTCGATGTCGACGGGCCGACCCGCGCACGTGTGCTCCGTCCACGCCGCGAACGCCTCCTGAGCCGCGTCGAGCGCCTCCGCGTAGTCGACCTTCGCGCTCGCCGCCGCGTCGAGCGAGTACCCAACGCACCCCGTGCCCCACCACAGCGGGAGCGCGAACGCCGCGCCCGAGTCGCACATGGCTCGGAGCGATTCGCAGGTCTCGTTCGCCGTCGACGCGCCGGTTCGGCACGTGGTCGAGCGGCAGTAGGCCTCGGCGCGCGACGAAAGCGCGGAGAGCCCGAGCACCAGGGCCAGCGCGAGCGCGCCTCGGGCTCGGCGCGTGAGGATCGTGACGAACGTTCTAAGCATCGGGCCTCGTCAAGCTCCGTGGCACTGCCTTGGGTCGGCATTCATCGCAGCTCCCCCTACGCGGCCTTACGTTCGCGTCGTGTTCAGCAGGTATGGCTACTTCCCTCCTCGCGGTTTCGGGGCGCGCGCGCTCCGGACGTGCCACATTCCGCGTGTGTCAGCCCGCACATCCGAGTCGAACCGGCCCACCGGCGGCCCCCGCGAGAGCGCCCAGGCGTGGGCCGAGCGGGGCACGAAGAACCTCCAGCGTCTCGGCTACCGGCGCATCGTCCAGTTTCTCATTTACCTGCTCGTCATCCCGACGGTGCTCATCCTGGCGCTGGGCATTCTGTCGATGTTCCTCGACGGCCGCACCAACCTGCTCTTCGGCGTCCTCACGGTCTGCTTCGTCTCGGTGATGGCGATCGGAATGGTGCTCGTCCTCGCCTACCTCCGGCGGGAGCAGAACCTGAGCGAGCTGCAGGCCGACTTCGTCTCGAAGGTGAGCCACGAGTTTCGCACGCCGCTGACTGCGATTCGCCTCTTCGCCGAGACCCTGGAGCGCTCGTCGGGCGATCCGGTCACCCAGGCGAAGTGCGTCGCCCAGCTCAAGCACGAGACCGAGCGGCTCACCGCGCTCATCGAGCGGCTCCTCGATTTCGGCCGCATGCAGGCAGGGCGAAAGGTCTACCTGCTGCGAGAAGAGTCGGTCGCCGACGTCTTGCGGGACGTCGAGGAGGCGTTCGCGCCCTACCGCGCGCCCGCGCCCGAGCACACGTTCACGGTGGACGTCCCCGGCGACCTACCGCGGGTGCGGGTCGATCGGGCGGCTCTCACCGACGTGCTCGTGAACCTCCTCTCGAACGCGCTCAAATACGGGGGGCAGCCGCCCGACGTGCGTCTCGCCGCGCATCGCACGAAGGACGGGGAGGTCGCGTTCGAGGTGGCGGACAACGGCGAGGGCATCCCCGGGCACGAGCGCGAGCTCATTTTTCAGAAGTTCTATCGCATCGACGATCGGCTCTCGCGCTCGCGCGAAGGCAGCGGCCTCGGCCTCGCGATCGTAGCGCACGTGGCCAAGGCCCACGGCGCACGCGTCACGGTCGACAGCGTGAAGGACAAGGGCTCCACATTCACGTTCGTCCTCCCTGCCGAGCTCGTGGTCGACGACTGAGCCGACTTCCCCGCGGCGCGCCGCCGTTAGGGTAGGCTCGCGGGGTGGCAACGATTCCCGAGGGCGATCAGGCAGGCCGAGGGCCCCACGGCCTGGAGGGGCGGCACGTGCTGGTCGTGGAAGACGATCCGAGCATCGCCCTTGGGCTGCGGATAAACCTCGAGGCCGAGGGCTACCGCGTGACGTCCGCCGACGACGGCGAGAAGGCCCTCGCCCTCATTCGCGCCGAGCCGCCCGACCTGATGCTGCTCGACGTCATGATGCCCCGCAAGAACGGCTTCGAAGTCATCCACGAGCTGCGGCGCGAGGGCATCGTGGTCCCCATCATCGTGCTCTCCGCGCGCACCGGCGAGATGGACAAGGTGACCGGGCTCGAGCTCGGCGCGGAGGACTACGTCGCGAAGCCCTTCAGTCTCGCGGAGCTGCTCGCACGTGTCCGCGTAGCGCTGCGGCGTCGGGCGGTCGCGCCGCGGGCCGACGTCGTGCGCTTCTCGTCGGTCGAGGTCGACGTGTCGGCGCGCGCGGTCAAGCGCGGTGGCGAGCACGTCGAGCTCACGGCGACCGAGTTCGACGTGCTCATGTGTCTCGTCGCGAACCGTGGCAAGGCGCTCTCACGCGACGACATCTTCCGCACCGTGTGGGGGCCGAACCACCACGGCACCCCGCGCACGATCGACAACTTCCTCCAGCAGCTCCGCCAGAAGCTCGAGGTCGACGCCGCGAGCCCGCGCCACTTCCTCACCGTGCGGGGCGTGGGTTACCGCTTCGATGGCTAGCGTTCTCGCGCGCCCAAGTTCAGCGCGCGCCCGCTGATCGGCTCGAGGCCGCTCCAGTTTGTTGGGGTGCCGCCAAACCCGCGCACCTCGACGTGGCGGAATCGAGGTACTAGCGAGAGCGCCATGGACCACAACCTCCTGCGCCACTACCTCTCGACCGTCTACGAGCTGCCCACGGTGAACGGGCCGCTGCGCGCGTCGCTCGACGGCGACGCCGTGACCGATCCGTCCACGCTGCCTGAGCTGCTCACCCGGCCGTTCACGGTGCTCACCGCGTTCAACCCCCGCAGCATGCTGCTCCCGCGCAAGGTGAACGAGGGGCGGCACGCGGTGCTGCGGGACCTGCTCATCCTCGGCTGCTACCGGGTCGAGGCGTGCGTGGGCTACGAGGAAGACCCCGACAGCACCTGGCGCGAGCCCGGGTGGCTCGTCCACGGCATGGACCGGGAAGAGGCGCTCGCCTTCGGCCGGGTGTTCCGCCAGAACACCATCGTCGTGTGCCGCGCCGGTCGCCCCGAGCTGCTCGTGACCGACCCGACCTGCGACGATCTTGGGCGTACGATCGTAGGCAACTGGCGCATCCGGAGCTGACGACCGCGGGTCAGCCGAGACTCCGCGCGCACCGCACGCCGGTCATGAGGAGGCGGAAGCTCCCGGGGTGGTGCACGCGGTTCGTGCTGCGGAGGCCGTCGGCGTCGTAGTTGTAGGCGCCGGCGCGGATCGAGCGCTCGCACTCCGTGGGGATGGGGTTCGAGCCCGTGAAGCCCTGCTTGCCATCCGCCCGTAGCTTCCGCTGCGCCTCCAAGATCTCGTCGCAGGTGCCCGGCTCGCCCCGCGACGCGCCCGCTCGCGTGTACGCGAACGGGTCGTAGAGGTCTTCCATCCACTCCCACACGTTGCCGGCCAGGTCGTCGTGACCGTATGGCCCTCGACCGGCCGGGTGGGTGCCCACCTCGTCGGTCGTGCTGGACTGGAAGACGGTGCGCTCGTGCGTGGGCGGCTCGCTTCCCCAGGGAAAGCGCCGGCCGTCGTCGCCTCGGACAGCGCGCTCCAGCTCTGCCTCGCGCGGGAGGCGGCCGCCTCGGAACGTGCAGTAGGCGCGCGCGTCGCCCCACGAGATGCCCGTCACCGGCCGCTTCGGGCTCACGAACACGCCGCCGAACCGGGCGAGGATCTTCGCATCTGGAGGCCGGCACGCTCCCGCCGCGACGCACTCTCCGTAGGCCGCGTGCGTGACCTCGGTCACGTCGAGCCAGAACGGCGCCAGCGTCACGCGGTGCGCGGGTCGCTCATCCCCTTGGCCGCCCGTGTCCGCCCCCATGGTGAACTCGCCGCCGGGCACGAGCCGCATGCCGGGCGGAGGCGTGGCGCTCGCGTTCGCGCTCGCGTTCGCGTCTGCGCTCGCGTCCGCGTCGCTCGTCGCCACGGTGGGCGCGCGCGCGTCCTCGTCCCGGCTCGGGTCTGCCGGGCGCGAGCTCGTGGCCCCGGGCCCAAGCGTGGTCACCGGAGGCGGCGCGGCTTCACGCGGAAGCGGCGCGCTCGGGGCGGAGCTCGACTCGGAGGCCGTCGGGTGGCAAGCCGCCGCGGCCAGGCTCGCGGCGAACAGCGCGGAGAGGAGAGCGGCGAGGGTTCTCACTGGCGGACTCTCCGCTCCCGTCGCCGGAAGATCAACAAACGTGGGGCTGTTGGGCTCCCACCTGGCTCGTCGGGAGCGCGCGCGTCGCCGGCAGGGGAACCCGCGCCGTCCGTCGAGCTGTCGAGGCCATCCTCGCAGGGCGCCGTGCGTCCGGCGCCCGCGTGAGCCGCGCACGCAAGCCCGTGCCGCGACGCGGCGCTCGTCCCCCGTTTCCGGAAATCGAAAAAACGTGGGATAACCCCCCGGTCGCGCCCCACGCGAGGACGTCCGCGCAAGATGATCGTCGTAGAAAACCTGGTGAAACGCTACGGAGCCAGGGCGGCGGTTCGTGATCTCTCCTTTCAGGTCAAGAAGGGTGAAATCGTTGGGTTTTTGGGGCCCAATGGTGCGGGGAAGACCACGACGCTCCGCGTGCTCGCGGGATTCCTCGCGCCCACCTCGGGTCGCGTGCGGGTGTGCGGGCACGACCTCGAGGACGAGCTCCACGAGGCCAAGTCGAAGGTGGGCTACATGCCCGAGACCGTGCCGCTCTACCCGGAGATGCGCGTGGCCGAGTACCTGGCGTTTCGCGCGGAGCTGAGGGGCGTGCCGCGCGCGAGTCGCCGCGCTCGTGTGGACGACGTGCTCGAGAAGGGGAGGGTGACCGAGGTCGCGCACGTGGTCATCGGTCACCTCTCGAAGGGCTACCGGCAGCGCGTGGGCCTCGCCGACGCCCTCGTGGCCGATCCGCCGCTGCTCATCCTCGACGAGCCGACCGCTGGCCTCGATCCGAACCAGATCCGCGACGTCCGCGAGGTCATCGCGGGGCTCGGCGGCACGCACACGGTGCTGCTCTCGACCCACATCCTCAGCGAGGTCGAGGCGACGTGTGCGCGCGCCATCGTGATCGCGCGAGGTCGCCTCGTGGCCGAGGGCACGATCGCCGCGCTGAAGGCCGAGCGGGGGGTGCGCGGCGTGCGCGTGCGAGTCTCCGGCGACGAGGCGATCGCGCGCGCAGCGATCGCGGGCGTTCGCGCCCAGCTCCCCACGCTCGAGTCCGAGCCGGAGTTCGCGATCGAGGCCGACGCTCTCCGCGTCGAGGTCGTGTGGGCGAAGCAAGACGAGGCCAAGACCCGGCTCGCCGCGCAGGCGGTGGCGCGCGCGCTCGTGCAAGCGGGGCTCGGCCTCCACGAGCTGTCTCCCCTCACGGGGCGACTCGAGGACGTCTTCGCGGAGCTCACCGGCGATCGCCGCGCCGTCCAGGCGCCGCGAGCCAGCGAGCCGTCGAGCGAGGAGACGCCGCTGTGAGGGGCTTCTGGCCGATCTACAAGCGGGAGCTCTTCTCCTTCTTCGTCACGCCGCTCGCGTGGGTGCTCGTGTGCGTCTTCCTGCTCGTGCAGGGCATGCACTTCTATCTTCTCATCGACCACTTCGCCGCGCAGGTTCAGGCCGCCTCGTCCGAGACGCCCCTCCAGGCGTTCTTCGGGAACACGGTCCTGCTCTACCTCGTGCTCTTTCTGCTCGTCCCGGCCATCACGATGCGACTCTTCGCAGAGGAGCGGCGCAGCGGCACCGCCGAGGGGCTGCTCACGGCGCCGGTGTCGACCAGCGCCGTGGTGCTCGCCAAGTACGCCGGCGCGCTCACCGTGTACGTGGTGATGTGGGCGCCGACGGCCCTCTACTTGGTGATCCTCAAGCGCACGGGCGCGCTCGACTTCCACGTCGCGCTCTCTTCGTACCTCGGCGTGATGCTCGTAGGCGCCGCCTATCTCTCCCTCGGACTCCTGATGAGCGCGATGACGAAGAGCCAGTTTCTCGCGCTCGTCTTCACCGCGCTGGTGATCCTGGCGCTCTTCGTCCTGGGCGTCGGCGAGTTCGTGGCGCGTCCCGGCACGGCGATGCACGCGGTGTGCACCCACGTGTCGGTGTGGGCCGCGATGAGCGAGCTCTCGAGCGGCATCATCGACTCTCGTCGGCTCGTCTTCTACGGCACCCTCACCGTCGTCCCGCTCTACTTCACCGTGAGGGTCGTCGACGCGTGGAGGTGGGCGTGAGCGGGCCGCCCCGGCCCCGCGCGCGCCTGCGGGCCGACGAAATAGGGAAGCTCGCCGGCCTCGTTTTCGCCGCCGTCCTCGCGGTGTTGCTAAATATGTATTCTGCACGTCACTACCGCCGCTGGGACGTGACGGAGAGCCACCGCTACACCCTCACGGACGCCACCAAGCGTACGCTGCGCGATCTGCCCGACACGGTGGAGGTCTGGGTGCTCCTCGGCCAGGCCGAGCCGCTCCGTCACACGCTCTCGCAGTTGCTCGTCGCGTACGGCGGCGAGACCACCCACCTCGTCGTCAAGTACGTCGACCCCGATCACGATCCGCTCGCCCTCGAGGACGTACGCCGGCGCTTCAAGATCGAGTCGGGCAGGAGCGAAGACGGCCACGTGCTGACGGACGCCGTCGTGGTGGTCGCACACGGCGAGAAGCGCTGGTTTCTCGACTCCACCGACTTCTACGAGGCCTCCGAGAAGGAGGACGGGAAGGTGCGCCCGCGCGAAGAGCAGGCGCTCACCCTGGCGATCCGCAGCGTGCTCGGGGGCGCGCCGACCCGACTCTGTTTCACGCGCGGACACGGCGAGGCGGAGCTTGGTGACGGGACGTCGGCGGGGCTCTTCTTTCTCAAGTCGATCCTCGAGAAGGACAACTACGAGGTCGTCTCGGTGGAGCCCACCACGCTGGGCGCGCTCGAGCCTTACAAGGGCTGCGCCGTCGTCGTGGTCGCCGGCCCCCGCGGCGCCTTCCCGCCGGAAGAGGAGAATTGGCTTCGGACCTACCTCATGACCGGCGGCAGCGCGCTGTTCGCGCTCGGCCCCGTGCCGGCGCCGGGAGGGCTCGAGAAGACGGGCCTCGAGCGGGTCGTCGCGCCGTTCGGGATCGGGCTCGGCGACGTGCTCGTGGTGGAGCGCGCCGCCGACCGCGCGCTGCCGGACTCGTACGGCGCGCGCTTCTTTGTCGAGGCCCGCCCGCACGCCGTCACCGCCGCCCTCGTGAAGCGCGACGACCGGGAGCCTCCGCGCGTGCTCATCCAGCTGGCCCGCCCGCTCACCCATCGCCCCGAGCCCGGGGCCGCGCAGGCCATCGAACTGGCCGTGTCCAGCCCGGAGGCCTTCGGCCTCACCCTGCTCGACGGGGCCGCCACGTGGACGAAGACGCCCGAGAAGCAGCCCGGGTCGGCCTCCGGTCCGTTCAACGTCGCCATGGCGAGCGAGCGACCCAAGGCGAGCCCGGGCGCGGCCCACGGCCCACGCGTCGTGGTGCTCGGGGCTTCGACGGTGCTTCACGAGTCGAACTTCCGCGAGACGTGGGGGCTGCGCGGCGCGGCTCTGCTCGTCGAGAGCTCGCTCTCGTGGCTCGCGAGCAAGCCCGAGATCCTCGACGTGCCCGCGCGCGACGCGCTGCCGGCGGGGACGGCCCTGACCGAGGAGGCTCGCGGCGAGGTCCGTCGTTACGTGCTCGTCTACATGCCGCTCGCGGTCGCGCTCCTCGGACTCGCCGTGGGGCTCCGCCGACGGGCGACCGAGGGGCGGCCCCACGCGCCCTCGACGGACCCGGCCCGCGAGCCCCGCGCATCCGGTCGCGCGCGCACGCGAACGCGCCCGCCCAAGGCGCCGAAGGCCGAAGGCCCGTGAGCCGCGCGAGGCTCGGCCGTCACATCGTGCCGATCGGCCTCGGCCTCGCCTCGGTGGCGGTGGGCTGGCTCCTCCTCCGCGATCACGGCGCGACCTCGCAGGAGCGCGAGGCCCGCGCCGGCCGCGTCTTCCCCTCGTGGCGCCGAGATCAGGTCACGCGCCTCTCGCTGTCGTCGTCGTCGGGCGAGCTCGGGCTCGACCGCGATCCGACCTCGAATGCGTGGAAACTACATGGAAGTGGCGTCCCAGCCGACGGCGCCCAGGCCGACCACCTCCTCGGTGAGCTCGAGAGCGCCGTGGCCCTCCGTTCCGTGGAAGAGGCGGTCGCTTCGGGCCTCGCGAGCCCGAGAGCTCGCGGCGAGATCGTGATGGGCGGCCTCGTGTACGTCTTCGCGCTCGGCGACGAGGCCCAGCAGCCCAAAGGTGGCGCCTACCTTCGGGTCAGGGGCGAGCGCCCCGTCGTCGTCGAGCAGCGCCTCGTCACGGTCCTCCTCGCGCCACCCGCCGACTACCGCGACAAGCTCCTCGTGGCTGCCTCGGGGGCCGAGCTCGCCGAGCTGTCGCTGGCGCCGCGCGGCGCGGCGACGTTCAGCCTGGTGCGCGACGCGAAGGCGGAGGCGCGGGTCCGCTTTCGTCTGGGCGCGGGCGGGGCGTACGCCTCTCGGGGGGCGACCGACGCGGCGCTCGGCGCGCTCGCTGGTCTCCACGCCGAGCGGTTCCTCGAGCCGAGCGTGGGCGAGGCCGTGACGCGGGATCCCTCGCTCGTGGTCTCGCTTCGCGAGTCGCCCGGGGCGAGCTCCACGTTGGCCTTCGGGCAGCCTTGCCCCGGCGCAGCGGGAGAGGTCGCCGTCGTGCGGCGCGGCAACGCTCCCGTGTACGCGTGCGTGCCCTCCACCGTCGCCGCGGTGCTGGCCCGGCCATCGAGCGCGTACGAGGAGCGCGCCGCGTTCTTCGCGAGGCCCGACGAGGTAGAGGAGATCGTCGTGAAGCGGGCCCTGGGGGAGACGCTGGACATCGCTCGGAAGGGCGGCGGCTTCCGAGAGCGGGCGCCGCGCTCGCGCGATCTTGACGAGTCCGAGTCCGAGTCCGTCAGCGGGTGGCTCACCGCGCTGCTCGGGCTGCGAGGGGCCAACGCCGCGGCGAACGCGGCGGGCGAGCCGCTCGCGGTCATCACCTTGCATTATGCAAATATCGTCGAAGAGGTCCGCTTCTCGCGGGTCGACGGCAAGGTCGTGGCGCTCCGCGGCGACGGGCGCACCGTCGAGCTCGACGCGACCGCGGGCGACCTTGCGTCGCCCCCGAGCTCGCTCACCCGGCCGCTCGTGCTCCTCCCGTCGTCCCGCGCGCGCGCGCTCCGCGCCTACGAGCTGTTCTGCGAAGGGCGCTCGCAGCGCGTCGTTCGCGAAGGGGGCTATCGGTTCGCGACGGCGGGCCCCCACCCGATCGACACGGCGCTGGCGGTCGCGGCCGCCAACGCGCTCGTCGGCGCGCGCGCCGAGCGTTGGGTCGCCGACGAGCGGAGCCCGCGCCACGCGCTCTCGAGCAGCTGCGGGGCGCGGCTCGTCTTCGAGGACGACGCAGGTCCTGCCGAGGTGACCCTCGAGCTCGGCGCTGGCGCCACGGCGCCGGTGTTCGGAGCGCTCGGGGGACAGGCCGGCGTGTTCGAGGCGCCGTCCGCCCTGATCGAGCTCGTGCGTCGCCCCCTCGTCTCGCGCGCGCTGTTCAGCGTCGATCCCGCCCGGGTCTCCGCGGTCGTCGTGCGTCGCGGCGGCGCGCTCGTGAAGCTCGCCCCTGCCGACGGTGGCCCGTCTCTCGCCGAGCTCGTAGGGGGGCTACGGCCGCTCTTCGTCGCACGGGCCGGCGTGCTCGGCGCCGACGCGGGCGAAGCCCCGGTGGACGTCGAGGTCACGCTCTCCGCGGCTCCGGGCGTCGCGGCCGAGCGCGCGCGCCTCCGCCTCGGTCGACAGGTGACCGCTCCCGAGGGGGAGATCGTCTTGTGCGGTCGCGAGGGTGTCCCCTTCGTGTTCGCGGTGCGCGCCGAACGCGTCGCGGGTCTCCGCGCGCCGAGCGCGCGTCCGTCGGTGGGGTCCAGCCCTACGGCAGCGTCGCCCCGGTGATGGCCTGGTAGAACATCCGGCGCAACTGATCGTGTCCGAGGGTGTTCGGGTGCGTGCAGTCCGACGCGTACCAGCTGGGAGTGCCCGCGTAGCCGTGCCCGCGGAACCAGCCGTGGAGGTCGGTCAGGGCCTGCCCACGCGAGGCCACGGCGCGCCCGATGTCCCCGTTCCAGTTCGCGAAATAGGTGTCGGTCGGGAAGGCCGGGAGCCCCTGTCCGAGAGCGCAGCCGTGGCTGCCGAAGTCGCCCTTCCCGTCGCTGGCGTCGTAGACGTTCGCCTCGAACACGCGCACCTGGACGCCTGCGCCGAAGCGGCCGGGTGCGAGGAGCTTCGTGAGGGCGGCGCCGACGTTCGAGACCACCTGCGCGCGGGCCACGCTGTCCGCGCCGAGCACGATCTGGGGCAGCGCGGCCTTCATGTCGTTGCCCCCGCTCGTGATGCAGACCGCGACTGGGCCCGGCAGACCCCGCGGGAGCGAGTCGATCTGGCCGCCGAGCGCCGACGTCTTCGAGCCGCTCTCCGCGGCGCTTCGGTAGGTGATCGCGCCGAACTTTGCGCCGAGGTCGGCGCGCAGCAGCTCGTAGTAGAACGGGCCCTGTCCGCCCCGATCGCTGATCGAGTCTCCCAGGATGACGAGGGCGCCCAGGCTGGTCATCGGCAAGGGAGGCGGGGTGCCCGCGTCGGCCGCGTCCATCGCGCCGGGCGCGGCGTCGGAGGGCGCGCCGGCGTCCTCCACGGACCCGATCGGGCCGCTGTCCGCGGGCGGGCTGGGGACGCTCTCGGTGGGCGCTGGGGTGGCCGCGTCGGGCTCGGGCTCCGGCACCGTCACGGCGCCGCTGGAGCACGCGACGAGGGCCGCCACGAGCCCGAGCAGCAGAGGCGACAGCGGTGTGCGGGTGATAGGGACCATCGGCTCCCGGCAGCAAGACCCGTTCCTCGACGAGCTCGCCGGAAAACGTGGCGCCTCCGCGCCGTCCCCGACCAGCGGGGCAGGGGCGGTGGTGCGGCCGCGTCCCACGCGGGGGATCCAGGCGAGGCAGCCGTTGACGTGAAGGTGGCCGTGCCCGTGGGTCTATGCCAGCCTGCGCGCCGGCCCCATGCGAAGAAGAGCGCTCACACACGACGTCCACGAGGCGCGCCCGATCGTCAAATGGGCGGGCGGAAAGGCCGCGCTGGTGCCGGCCCTCCTCGCCGAGCTGCCGCAGGAGATTCGCACGTACGTAGAGCCCTTCGCGGGCGGCGCCGCGCTGTTCTTCGCGCTCGCATCCGCGCCCGTGCGTCGCTTCCGCCGCGCGCGACTGAACGATCGCAACGCCGAGCTCGTCGCCTGCTACCGAGCCGTGCAGCGCGAGCTGCCCGCGCTGGTCGAGCGGCTCGGCACCTACCGATACGACAAGGAACTTTACTATCAGGTGCGCGACATCGACCCACGCGAGCTCGGCGATGTGGAGAGAGGCGCGCGCCTGCTCTTCTTGAACCGCACCTGCTTCAACGGCCTGTGGCGCGAGAACTCGAAGGGCAAGTTCAACGTCCCGTTCGGTACCTACAAGAATCCGCGCATCCTCGACCCGCTGCTGCTCGAGCGCGCGAACGCCGCCTTGGCGGGCGTGAAGCTCACGAACGACGACTTCGCGGCCGCGTGCGGGCGGCTCGTGGCGGGCGACTTCGTCTACTTCGATCCCCCGTATGTGCCGGCGACGAGGACCGCGTCGTTCACGGCGTACTCGGCCTCGGGGTTCACGATGGTCGACCAACAGCGCCTCGTGACCTTGCTCGCCGACCTCGCGAAGCGGGGCGTAAAGGCGATGCTGTCGAACGCCGACACCCCCGAGACGCGCAAGCTCTACGCAGGCTTTCGCTGGGTCCCCGTGAGCGCCCGTCGCCCCATCAACTCCGACCCGAGCAAGCGCGGCGCGGCGGGTGAGCTCATCGTCATGAACTTCGAGGCAGAGGCGGTCGCGCCTGCGCGTGCGCCGCGGGCCAAGTCCACCGCGAGGAGGGGCGCCCGATGAACCTGGAAGTGAGCCCCGGAGGGGCGAACGAGGTGAGCCCCGGAGGGGGCGAACGAAGGTCGATGGCGGCCCCGAGCCGCAGGCGAGGTGTCGCCATGAACCTGGAAGTGAGCCCCGGAGGGGCGAACGAAGGTCTATGGCGGCCCCGAGCCGCAGGCGAGGTGTCGCCATGAACCTGGAAGTGAGCCCCGGAGGGGCGAACGAAGGTCGATGGCGGCCCCGAGCCGCAGGCGAGGTGTCGCCATGAACCTGGAAGTGAGCCCCGGAGGGGGCGAACGAAGGTCGATGGCGGCCCCGAGCCGCAGGCGAGGTGTCGCCATGAACGAGCGCGAACGCGCGGGTGGCTCGGGCGGCTCGCGTCCGGGCCTCTACGCCGACGAGGTCATCGCGGTGAAGGTGAAGGCCGAGCTCCGCAAGCGCATGCGGGGGCTCCGACGCGCAGCTCCCGCGGGCGCGTGCGAGGCCCGATCCCAGAAGATCCGCGAGCGCCTGCTGTCGCTCCCGCGCGTCGACGCGGCACGATCCATCGCGCTGTTCTTCCCCATCGAGGGTCGCAACGAGGTGAGCCTCGTGCCGCTCGACGCCGTGCTCCGCGCGAGGGGCGTGGCCATCGGGTATCCCGCCATCGATCCCGAGTCGCGGGTGATGTGCTTCCGCACCGTCCCCAACGTGGACGCGCTGGAGGAGCGCGGGTTTGGCTTCCGCGAACCGGGCCCCGAGCACCCGCGTCTCGAGGCGCCGGACGTGGTCGTCGTGCCGGCCCTCGCGGTCGCACCGAGCGGCCATCGGCTCGGGTACGGCGCCGGGTACTACGACCGCGCGCTGGCGGAGAGCGGCGCGTGGACCGTGGCAGTGCTCTACGACTACCAGGTGCTCGCCGATCTCCCGACCCTCCCGCACGACGTGCCCGTGGCGTACGTCGTCACCGACGCGCGCGCGTTCGAGCCGGACCTTGACGCTGACGTCGGCGCCGACCCCGCTACTTGAACGTGAGAAACCGTCGAATCCTAGCGGCAGCGGCGCGCACCGCCGAGGGGTGGTGGGCCGAGACGACCTTGCCCGTGCGGCCGGAGACCACGACGTAGTACTCCTCGCCGGGGCGGCTTCGGGCCTCCCCTTCGTACGAATAGCGCACGAAATAGAGAGGCACTCGCACGAACAGCGCAGATTTCACCCGGCGCTTCGTGTCGACGTACAGCGCGCTGTTTGGCGAGATCGCGCGGGCGAGCAGGGTGAGCGCGTCGCGTTCGGCGGCCTCCCGCGGCACGTCTGCCTCGAGGAGCTCACCGCCCACGGGGGTGAAGTTCCCGAGCGACTCGAGCTCCGCTAGATCGATCTCGAGCGGCTCGTGGTCCGACACGACGCCGGAGAGGAACGACGGGAGCGCGAGCTCGTAGGGGAACGCGCGTCGCGCGCAGACGAGGAGGACCGCGTCGCGGTGCCGGTTTCCCCCGGAGGGGATCGGCACGCCGCCCACGCGCACGCCCGAGAGCCCGAGGTGGAACGTGTCGACGCCGGCGTCGACGCGCCAGAAGGGGGTCCACACGAGACGGGGCACGTCGCGCGGGGGCTCGCCGAGGTCGGCTGGGCGGAGGGCCCGCTCGACGATGGCCTTGCGCGCGAGATCCGCGGCCTCGGCGAAGGACACCCGCGCGCGCACGACGAACGTGTCGCCGTCGGGGATGACGACGGGATCGGTGAGCGGGGCGAGCAGCGGGCCTCGCGGGAAGTCGGTGGAGCCCATAGGTTGTCGTGACCACCGTACGCGCTCAGGGGCCTCGCCGCACGTCGCCCGTCGAGAGGCGGGCAGAACGCGCGCGTCGCTCAGCGCAAGGCGTCCAGGATGGCCCGCACCACGAGCACCGGCTCGTCGGCGGTGCTGGCGCGAACAAGCCGCCCGTTCTTGGACAATAGCGCGGAAGTCCACGCATTTCTCGACCGCGCGAGCGCCGCGAGGTACCGCTCGCGGGCGGCGCCGTCGCATTCGACCTCGACCCCGCCTTCGAGCGATCGGAGCCGGGTGGTCTCCTCGAACGGGAAGTCGAGCTCGTCCGGATCGAGCACCTCGAGCACCACCAGCGCGCGTCCGCGCATCGCCATCGCGGCGACCAGCTCCGGCGCCTTGGGGCCGAGGTCGAGCAGATCCGACAAGACGACGATCGCCGACCCTCGCCGGGCCGACCGCGCGATCGCGCCGACGCCGGCGTCGAGGAGCTGGCCATCGCGCGCGCCGTCACCCGTGGCCTCGAGGGCCTCCAGCGTGCCGACGAGGCGCTCGAACGCCTCGCGGCCTCCGGACACGGGCAAACCCCGCGCGCTGCCTCCGATGAGCGCGCAGCCGAACGGATCGCCGCTCGTGACCGAGACGCGGGCGAGCGCGGCGGCGACGAGCGCCGCGAACGCGAGCTTGGAGGCCGGGGCGCGCGAGCCCCGGTACGCCATGGACGCCGTGGCGTCGAGGCACAGGCGCAGGGCCCGGTCGGTCTCGGTCTCGAACTCGCGGACGAGGAGGTGGTCGTGGCGTAGGAGGGAGCGCCGATCGAGCCAGCGGAGATCGTCGCCGGGGACGTAGGGCCGGTGCCCGCCGAACTCGACGCCCGCGCCGCGGCGCGCGCTGCGGTGCGAGCCCGCGTACACGCCCTCGGCCAAGACTCGTGCGCGCAGCCGGAGCGGCGCGAGCGAGCCCCAGTCAATTTTGAAGCGCATCTTGGCGCGCAGCTCGCCGCTCATGCCCAGGCCGTCACGGCAAGCCGACGTCGGGCGGCGGGCCGCCGAGGACGCCCTTGTCGTCGCTCAGCAGGTCGCGTGCGAGGCCGACCTCCATGAGGTCGAGGCCGCCCTGGTCGAGGGTCTTGCGGAGCCCCTCTTCGGCGGCCTTCGTGTCCCCCCGCAGCCGGCGCTCCATCGCTCCGTAGAAGAACGCCTCCGCGCGTTGGGCGGGGGTGGCCGCGGCCTGAAGCAGGTCGGCCGCGGGCAGCTTCCCCAGCCCAAACGCCGCGACCTTGCCGATCCAGCGGGGATCGCCCTCGGTCTGGGCGAGGAGCTTCTCCGCCAGGCCGTCCGTCGGCTGCTTCGACTCGCGCTCGAGCAGGCGGGTCCAAAGTGCATAATACACGAGATCTTCGCGCTCGAGCTTCGCGGCCGCGCCACGGTTGAGGCCGGCCTGGGCCAGGCGCAGGTCGCGGCGGAGCAGGGCCCTCGCCACCTGCTGACCCACGGTCGCCGCCGCCTGCTTCTTGTCGTGCGCGCCCGCTTCGAAGGCACGGTCCAGCGCCCGCTCTGCGCCCGTCGCGTCGCCGAAGCGATCGAGCACCCGCGCGAGGAGTCGCTCGACGCGCGCGCGGAGCTCGCCTTCGGAGTCGGCGCGCACCCGCGCCAGGTCTTGGAGAGCCCGCCTGTACACCGCCCGCGCGCCCTCACGGTTCCCCTGCTGGCGGAGGAGGTCCGCGTGGAACAGCAGCGCCTCGCCGCGCAGCCCCGGGTCGCGCAGCGTGTCCTCTTTCGTGAGCGCAGCCTGTACGCGCGTGCTGGCCGACTCGGCGCGGTTGGTGTGTGCGTCGATGCGCGCGAGGGCGAGCAGGATGGCGCCCGTCGCCTCGTGGTGGGACGCCGCGGTGAAGAGCTCCTCGGCCTCCTTCAGGTGCCCGTCGCGGACCTCCAGCTCGCCCATCATCGCGCGGGCGCGCGCGGCGTTCGGGCTCGCCTGCCGCGCGAGCTTCGGGTCGTCGGCGATCGCCAGCAAGGGGACCGCGGCCTGGAACGTGTGGCGCGCGAGCGTGAGGTCTTCCAGCTCGGCCGCGCGCAGCATCGCGAGCAGCGTGATGGAGATGGCGCCGCTCAGGATCGAGGGCTCGGGGTGGGCACGCACGGCCGCCGTGAGCGCGGCCGGGGCCGCGTCGGGCATGCCAAGCTCGACGAGCCCCTCGGCCACGACACCCGCGACCTCGGGGACCGACGGATCGAGGCGGTACGCCTCGCGGGCGACGCAGAAGGTCACCGTGCGCAGGAGATCGGCGTCCTGCGGGGCGTCTTCGGCGTCGCGCGGCGGGGCTCGCAGGGCGCGAAGGAGCCCGAGCCAGGCGGCGGGCTCGGCGCGCTCGGCGACGCGCTCCAGCGAGCCGAGGAGGTCCTGCCGCGCGATGCCCCGCGCCTCCGCCTTGTCGATCGCGCCGAGCGCGCCGACCGCGTCCCCGTCGCGGAGGTGGATCGCCGCGAGCACGGTGGGGCCCGTGCCGAGCGCGCGGAGCGCCTCGATCGCCTCCTCGCGCTCCGGCTGCACGCGCCTCTCGCGGAACACCCGACGCACCTCGTACGACTGCGCGAGCCACGCGGTCGCGTAGGACGTGGCCTCGCTCCGCGCCTGCGCCGTGGGCTCCAACATGCGCCGCGCGACGGCGGCGCTCTCGAGCGAGCCCGCGGCCTGCATCGGTCCCCCCGAGGTCGTGCCCTGGAGCCAAGCTTTCAGCGCGTCGAGGTGCCCGCGCGTGTCGCCGCGCTGGGCCTCTGGGAGCACCTGGTGGAGCAGCTCGTACACGGCGCGCGCGCGGCCCTCGTCGCCTCGTCGCGAGTACTCGAGCGCGGCGCCCGTGAGCGCCTTCGCCGCGTCGGGCCCGAGCGCCTCGGCGGTGAGCTCGCCGGTCTGGGCGAGCGTGAGGCCCCCGCGCACGGCGGCCGTGCCCGCCTCGGGGCGGCGCTGGTCGAACCGTGAGGCCGCGCGCGCGAGCTGCCGGCTGAGCACGCCGCCGAGCCGCGCCTTGCGCTCCGGTGTGTTCGGCGGAGACATCAGCAGATCGTTGACCGCCGTCGCGAAGCGCGCATCGGTCACGGGCTCGGAGGCGAGCGCCAGCCGGTCGACCGGCGTGGGCACCTTCGTGGGCGGCGTGCCGCACGCGGCGACCGCGAGGGCGAAGGCCGCGGCGAGCGCCGTGGTGACGCCGGAGAGACGGGAGACTCGCATGGCGAGGAAGAGTACACCCCGCGCCGCCGAAACCACGACGGCCATTTCCTCGCTCGCGTGCCGCGGCGAGCGTTCTTCGGGATATGCGTGCCCCGGCGCGAGGCCGCCTCTACACGGCGCGGGAGAGCTCGTCCGCGTCAGCGTCCACCACCACGCGGTCGCCCGCCCGAAGCACGTGGTCTTGGCGCGCGGCCTCGTAGGCGCCCCCGCGCGCGAGCCGCACGACGCGGAGATCGGTCGTGCCCTCGAGCGCGGCCACCGTCTTCCCCGTCCACGCCCGCGGCACGTCGAGCTCGCACACGACGCGCGCCCCATCTCCCAGGCGGTAGGCGCTCTTTACGCCCTCGAGGCGCGCGGAGAGCGCGATCACGAGGGCCGAGAGCGCGCTCGTGGAGAAGCTCTGGTCGAGCTCGAGCGCCCCGCCCACCTTCGCCGCGAGGCGCTGATCGAACATGCGCATGACGACCCGGATCGCGGGGTTCATCCGCTTCGCGTCGAGCGCGATCTCGAGGTTGGCGAGGTCGTCGTTCGTGGCGCAGACCACCGCCTTCGCCCGCGCGATGCCGGTGTGGAGCAACAGATCGTCTCTCCTCGCGTCGCCCACGTGCACCGGGACGCCCGCGTCGCGGAGGACGGCGACGAACTCCGAGCCCTCGCGCTCGATGCCGACCACGTCGTGGCCGAGCGCCCGCAGCTCCTCGACCACGCGAAACCCCACATGGCCCAGCCCGCACACGACCACGTGGTCCTTGAATGTCTCGGTCATGATCCTCACCCACAGCGCGCGCCTGCGGTCCTCCTCGAGCACCTCGCTCCCCACCTTCACGATGCCCTCCGCCACGAGGAGGGCCCCCAGCGCCGGGGTCACCCAGAAGACCGCCCGCGCGAGCGCCGTTGACGGGAGGGGATCGGTGGGCTCGAAGAACAGCTGTGTGTAGATCGCATACATCGTCGCGCCCCAGTCGGGGAGGGCGGCGCCGTGGCGGGCGCCGTCCCATCGCACGAGGGCGGCCGCGAGCGCCGTGTACGCGGCCATCGCGACGACCGCGGGGCCGAGGCGGCGCCCGAGGTAGAGCGCCACCCGAGCGCGCACGAGCGCCGCGCGGCGCAGTCGCCCCGCGCGCCGCGCACGAGGCGGCGCACCGCGGAGGGGCGCCGAAGGGCCCTCCTCAGCGGTCACGGGCGACCCTGCGGAGCGCTACGAAGGGCACCGGGCTAGACCGGCGGGACCATGTGCTTCTTCGGGAGCCGAAGCTCGTCTTTCGCCTCCGCCCGCTCGAAGCGCCGCGCGATCTCCGCGCGGAGCCGCTCGCCCGGGACGATCGCGTCGACGATGAGGTCGCTCGCGAGCTTCATGAGGTCGATGTCCGCGCGGTACTCGGCCTGCTTCTCGGCCACGAAGGCCTCCCGCTCCGACCCCGCCGGGATCTCTTGGATTTTATTGTAATATACAGCGTTTACGGCCGGCGCGGGGCCCATCACCGCGATCGAGGCGCCGGGCAGCGCGATGGTCGCCTCCGGGTCGAACGCGGGACCGCACATCGCGTAGAGGCCCGCGCCGTACGCCTTGCGCACCACGACGCAGAGCTTCGGGACCGTCGCCTCGCTCACGGCGGCGATCATCTTCGCGCCTGCGCGGATGATGCCCTGGCGCTCGACCTTCGTGCCGATCATGAAGCCGGGCACGTCGGCCAGGTAGAGGAGCGGGATGTTGAAGGCGTCGCACAGCCAGATGAAGCGCGCGGCCTTGTCCGCCGAGTCGACGAGCAGCATGCCGCCCAGCCACTTCGGCTGGTTCGCGACGATGCCCACCACGCGCCCCTCGATGCGCGCGAAGCCCGTCAGCACCTCACGCGCGAAGAGCTTCTTCAGCTCGAGGAACGAGCCCTCGTCGACGAGCGCCTCGATGACGTGGCGCATGTCGAACGACTTGCCCTCGTCGGCGGGCACGATCTCGTGGATCGCCTTGCCCTCCTTGGCGGGCTTGGGGAGGCTCTCCTCGGGATCGCTGTCGCAGTTCTGGGGCAGGTAGCTCAGATACTGCTGGCAGAAGGCGATCGCCTCCTCCTCGGTCTTGCAGAGCACGTCGCCGCAGCCGGACACGGAGCAGTGCATCTTGGCGCCGCCGAGCTCCTCGAGGGTGACCTTCTCGCCGATGACCATCTCGGCCATCCGCGGGCTGCCGAGGTACATGCTCGCGTTGCCCTCGACCATGACGACGACATCGCAGAACGCCGGGATGTACGCGCCGCCGGCCGCGCTCGGCCCAAAGAGCAGACACACCTGCGGGACCGCTCCGCTCAGGTTCACCTGGTTGAAGAAGATGCGCCCCGCGCCGCGTCGGCCCGGGAACATTTCGAGCTGGTCGGTGATGCGCGCGCCCGCGGAGTCCACCAGATAGAGCATCGGCACGCGGAGCTTGGTGGCCATCTCCTGGATGCGGAGGATCTTCTCGACCGTGCGCTTGCCCCAGGAGCCGGCCTTCACCGTCGAGTCGTTGGCCATCAGCGCGACGGGCCGCCCGTTCACGGTGGCGGTGCCGGTGATCACGCCGTCCGCGGGGAGCTCGTGATCGGAGACGTTCGCGAGGGCGCCGTCCTCCTGGAACGAGTCGGGATCGCAGAGCCGGGCGATGCGGTCGCGCGCGAAGAGCTTGCCCGCCTCCGTGTTCTTCGCGTGGTACTTGTGGGCGCCGCCCTTCTGGATGCGCGCGAGGGTCTCGTCGAGCTTTCGGGACATGGCCCGCTTCTAACGCCGAACGCGGGCTCCAGCCACGCGTTTCGCGCCGCGCAGCCCGCTCCGGCCGCCCTCGGCCGGCCCTCGGGGCGGTCGCGCCCGAAACAAAAAGAAAAACCCCGCACGGAGGAGGGGAGGTTCCGTGCGGGGCGGCCCTCGCTTTCGCGAGAGAGTAGGCGGCAGACGCCGAACAGTTGGGGGGGGATTGACCGCCCAGCGCGTGCCTGACTCCCACCTTCGCAAGCCTCGTGCCAAGGCCGCTCCCCGAGACGTCGTGTACTTACGGGATCCCGCAGGGCGAGGCGCTTCCGAAATCGCAATCGACCGTGCGGACATGAACGATCGGCGCTGCGCAAACGTCAAGTAGGCGCCCGCCGCCGCCCTGCTGAGCGTGCTCCGCGCTCCCCTCGGCCTCCTCTCCCGCGGACCCCTTGCCTTCCGAACCGAGGCCGGCGTCACGTCGATTGCGCGCCGCGGAGCTTTTCTTTCCTCAGCGCAGCGACTACTGACTCCCGGGCCTCGCCGACGCGCTCACACGCCAACCGACGCACCAAGAAAAGCACCCCACAGACGTTTCTAGCTTGCCAAGCTCGGCGTTCTGCGTAAAGTGCGCGCTCCCGTCCCCCGGAAGGGTGACTGGGGCGTCTCTCCTCTAAAGCTATGGGCAGCCGTAACGGCTCGCGCGATCGATACCCACCGGGTTCGAGCGCGGGAACGACGGGGCCAGAAGGTTCCGAAATGGTCAGCAAGGCGATTGCCCGCTTCGCGCGGATCAGCCCGCGAAAGGCCCGGGTCGTGGTGGATCTCGTTCGCGGTCGTCAGGCCGGAGAAGCCCTTCAGCTCCTCGAGTTCACTGCGAAGTCGGGCGCTCCGGTGCTCAAGAAGGTCATCGAGAGCGCGGTCGCCAACGCCCGCACTCAGAGCCCGGACGTCGACCTCGACGCCCTCTTCGTTCAGACCGCCTTCGTCGACAAGGCGCCGAACAACCACATGCGCCGCTGGCGGCCGCGGGCCATGGGCCGCGCGACCCGCATCCAGAAGGGCATGAGCCACATCACCGTGGAGCTCGGCGTCCGCGACTGAGCCGCAAGGCAGCCCGGCTAAGAGCTTAGAAGCAAGCGAGCAAGCGAGAAACACCATGGGTCAAAAAGTTCATCCGTACGGATTTCGCCTCGGCGTCATCAAGACCTGGAACTCGAAGTGGTTCGAGGACAAGGCCTACGCCAAGTGGCTGCACGAGGACATCCGCATCCGGAGGGCCGTGAAGGACTACCTGATGAACGCGAACATCGCGTCCATCGAGGTCGAGCGCGCCGCCAACAAGGCGAAGGTCATCGTCTACACGGCGCGCCCCGGCATGGTGATCGGCAAGGGCGGCAAGGGCATCGAGATCCTCAAGTCCGGCAACGTCGGCACCGCGGCGAAGGGCGAGACCGTCTTCCCGGGCGTCCAGTCGTTCACCGACAACGAGGTGTTCATCGACGTCCAGGAAATCCGCAAGGCCGAGACCGCCGCGCAGCTCGTGGCCGAGAACATCGCCACCCAGCTCGAGCGCCGCGTCGCCTTCCGCCGCGCCATGAAGAAGGCCCTGTCCACGGCCATGAAGTTCGGCGCCAAGGGCATCCGCGTTCGCTGCTCGGGTCGCCTCGGCGGCAGCGAGATGAGCCGCGTCGAGACCTACCGCGAGGGGCGCGTTCCGCTGCACACGCTCCGCGCCGACATCGAGTTCGGCACCGCCGAGGCGAAGACCAAGTACGGCATCATCGGTGTCAAGTGCTGGATCTTCAAGGGCGAAGTCCTCCCCCGCCGCGTCCGCCGGCCCATCACGGGCGCCTGAGCGCGCGCCCCAAGAAAGACTAGGAGAAACCCATGCTCTCCCCCAAGCGCACCAAGTTCCGCAAGATGCAGAAGGGCTCGAACCGCGGCCTCGCCCAGCGCGGCAGCGACGTCTCCTTCGGCGACTTCGGCATGCAGGCCGTCGACCCCGGTCGCATCACCGCTCGCCAGATCGAGGCGGCTCGTATGGCGATCACCCGCCACGTCAAGCGCAGCGGCAAGCTCTGGATCCGGGTGTTCCCGCACCGCCCCGTCACCGCCAAGCCCCTCGAGGTCCGCATGGGCGGAGGCAAGGGCGGCGTCGAGGAGTGGGCGGCCGACATCCTCCCCGGTCGCGTCATGTACGAGATCTCGGGGATCGACGAGAAGACGGCGCGTGAAGCGTTCCGCCTCGCCGGTCACAAGCTGCCCATCGGCTACAAGTTCCTCGTTCGCGGAGTGATTCAATGAAGGCCAAGGATTTGCTCGAGCGCACCCCGGAGGAGCTCGTGGAGCTCGAGAAGAGCCTCACCCGTGAGCGCTTCGAGAACCGCTTCAAGAACTTCACGAACAGGCTCGACAACACCGCGGCCCTGAAGAAGGCCCGCCGCGACATCGCCCGCGTGAAGACGGTGCTCACCCAGCAGGCCACGAAGAACAGCGAGGCGAAGTAGTCATGTCCTCAGAAGCTCAGTCGCAGACGCCGGCGGCGAACGAAGCCCACGGCTTCCGCCGGAAGATCGTCGGCAAGGTCGTCAAAGACAAGATGAACAAGACCGTGGTCGTCGAGTGCATCTCGGCCCGCCGCGACCCGCTCTACGGAAAGTACGTCCGCACTCGCGAGCGCTACAAGGCGCACGACGAGAACAACACGTACAAGGTCGGCGATCACGTCGAGATCCAAGAGCACCGTCCCATCTCCAAGGACAAGCGCTTCGTCGTCGTCCGCCTCGTCAAGAAGTTCGTCGAGGAATGAGGGCTTCGGCCACTCATCTCCTGTCTGAAAGGACCCTGTCATGATCCAGATGCGCACCAACCTCGACGTCGCGGACAACTCCGGCGCGAAGCGCGTTCAATGCATCAAGGTGCTCGGCGGCTCCCGCCGGCGCTACGCGAGCGTCGGCGACGTGATCGTCGTCGCCGTCCAAGAGGCCGCTGCCAACGCCAAGGTGAAGAAGGGTGACACCGCGAAGGCCGTCATCGTCCGCACCCGCCGCGAGCAGTCCCGCCCCGACGGCAGCTACATCAAGTTCGACGCGAACAGCGCCGTCCTCATCAACGCGCAGCTCGAGCCCATCGGGACGCGCATCTTCGGGCCGGTCGCGCGCGAGCTCCGCGGCAAGAAGTTCATGAAGATCATTTCGCTCGCGCCCGAGGTGCTGTGATGGCTGCGCGTCTTCGTACCGGCGACCAGGTCGTCGTGATCAGCGGAAAAGACAAGGGCAAGCAGGGCAAGGTCGTGAAGCTCATCGCCGACACCGACAAGGTCGTCGTCGAGGGCGTCAACATGATCAAGCGCCACACCCGCCCGAACCCCAAGAACCAGCAGGGCGGGATCATCGAGCGCGAGGCGCCGATCTTCGCGTGCAAGGTGCAGCCGCTGGACCCGACCTCGGGGAAGGCGACCCGCGTCCGCTTCAAGACGGACGAAAAAGGCAACAAGGTGCGCGTCTCTGCCCGTAGCGGCGAGACGATCCCCAACGCGCAAGTCGCAGCGAAGGCGGAGTAGGTCATGGCTGACGAGAAGAAGCAGAAGAAGGGCAAGCCCGGCGCTGGCGACGGCGACAAGGGCACCACGGCGAAGGTCGTCTCCACGGCCACCGCGGTCGAGCCTCGCTTCATCAAGAAGTACGCCGAAGAGGTCATCCCCGCCCTCAAGAAGGAGTTCGGCTACACGAACCCCAACCAGGTCCCCAAGCTCGAGAAGATCGTGCTGAACATGGGCCTCGGCGCGGCCGTGACGAACCCCAAGATCATCGACACCGCCGTCGAAGAGCTCCGCGCCATCACGGGCCAGAAGCCCGTCGTCACGCGGTCGCGCAAGGCGATCGCGAGCTTCAAGCTCCGCGCGAACCTCCCGATCGGCGCGATGGTCACGCTGCGCAAGGCGCGCATGTGGGAGTTCCTCGATCGCCTCATCACGCTCGCGCTCCCGCGCACCCGTGACTTCCGTGGCGTCTCGCGGCGCGCCTTCGACGGCAAGGGCAACTACACCCTCGGCCTCAAAGAGCAGATCATCTTTCCGGAAATCAACTACGACCGGATCGACGTCATCAAGGGGCTCAACATCAGCTTCGTGACCTCGGCCAAGACGGACGACGAGGGGCGAGCGCTGCTCAAGAACCTCGGAATGCCCTTCCGCGCGCCCTAAGCGACGATCTGCGCGACAGACCAGGCGCGCGGCGTGAGCCGCCGCGAACAACCAAGATTCATCGATTCGAGTAGCGAGACAGAGGAACCCGATGGCGCGTGCATCTCAGTTTGCGAAGCTTAACCGCCCCCCGAAGTTCGAGGTACGGCACCGAAACCGCTGCAAGGTCTGCGGCCGGGCACGCAGCTACTACCGCAAGTTCGAACTCTGCAGAATCTGTCTGCGCTTGTTCTCCCTCCGCGGCGAAATCCCCGGCGTAATCAAGGCGAGCTGGTGAAGCCATGATGACCGATCCCATTTCCGACATGCTCACGCGCATCCGCAACGCCGGTCTGGCCCGCCACGACCGCACCGAGATGCCCCACTCGAACCTCAAGGAGCACGTGGCCCACGTGCTGAAGCGCGAGGGCTTCATCGACGACGTCCGCGTCGCCGAGTCCGAGGGCCCGAAGAAGCTCGTCCTGGTCCTCCGCTACGGCAAGGCCCGCGAGAGCGCCATCGACGGCATTCGTCGCGTCTCGACCCCCGGTCGTCGCGTGTACGTTCGCTATGACCGCATTCCGCGCGTTCGCTCGGGGATGGGAATTTCCATCCTCTCGACGAGCCGCGGCGTGATGACCGACAAAGATGCACGGACTCAGCGCGTTGGCGGTGAGCTCCTTTGCGAGGTTTGGTGAGATCATGACCGCTCCCGCTGCAACGCAGGAACCGCAACGCCTCTCTCGCGTGGGCAAGCGCCCCGTCGTCCTCCCGAAGGGCGTCACGCTCACCCTCACGCCCGAGACCATCTCGGTGAAGGGCCCCAAAGGCGAGCTCTCGCGCGCCACGACCCCGAACGTGGACCTGAAGCTCGACAACGGCAGCCTCACCGTGACCCCCACGGTGCCCGGCCGCGACGGCGCGCGCTTCCAGGGCCTCGCCCGGGCGCTCATCCAGAGCATGGTCACCGGCGCCGCCGAGGGCTACACCACCACCCTCGAGCTTCACGGAACGGGTTACCGCGCCGAGCTCAAGGGGGCGGTGCTCAACCTGAGCCTCGGCCTCTCCCACCCGGTGAATTTCCCCATCCCCAAGGGCCTCACGATCGTCATCCCCGGCGACTCCAAGGGCACCGTCGTGATCCTGAGCGGCGCCGACAAGTCGGCTATTGGTCAAGCGGCGGCGACCATCCGCGGCTACCGACCCCCGAGCCCCTACGGCGGCAAGGGCGTCCGCTACCGTGGCGAAAAGATCCGCGAGAAGGCGGGCAAAGCCGGTGGCAAGGGCGGCAAGTAAGGGTTAAAGGGTTTCGACCCTCGAACGCGAGTCCTCGGGAGAGCGCTGGGCGCGCCCGTGAAACGCTAAAGAAGAAGAAGGATCTGTCATGGCGATGCAGCTGGTTGGTCGGGAGCGCCGCAAGCTCCGTATCCGTAGGAAGCTCAGCGGAACCGCGGCCCGCCCGCGGGTCACCGTGTTCCGCAGCCTCAAGCACATCTACGCGCAGGCGATCGACGACGTCGGCGGGGTCACCCTCGCCCACACGTCGACCGTGGCCGCCGACGTGCGCGGCGATCTGGCCGAGGCCGACAAGACCGCCGCAGCGAAGAAGGTGGGCGTCGCGCTCGCCAAGGCGCTCCTCGCGAAGGGCGTCACCGAGGTCGTGTTCGATCGCAACGGCTACCTCTACCACGGTCGCGTCGCCGCTCTCGCGGACGGCGCGCGCGAGGGTGGCCTCAAGTTCTGAGTTTGACTTTCGGGCGCCGCACAGTCGCGGGCCCATCTACGTAAGAAGCGAGATTTGGACATGGCATTCGAGCAGGTCGACGACGAGAAGCTCAAGGAGCGCATCATCCACATCAACCGCGTCGCCAAGGTGGTGAAGGGCGGTCGTCGGTTCTCGTTCGCGGCGCTGATCGTCGTCGGCGACGAGGCCGGTCACGTGGGTGTCGGCCTCGGCAAGGCCAACGAGGTCCCCGAGGCCATCCGCAAGGGCAACGACCAGGCGCGCAAGAACCTGTTCAAGGTGCCGCTCGCCGGCGCCACCGTCCCGCACGAGGCCCTCGGGCACTTCGGCGCTGGGCGAGTGTTCCTTCGCCCGGCCTCGGCGGGTACCGGCGTCATCGCCGGCGGCGCGGTCCGCGCCGTCGTCGAGTGCTGCGGTATCCACGACATCCTCACGAAGTGCATCGGCAGCGCGAACCCGCACAACGTCGTGCGCGCCACGGTCGACGCGCTCCGCCAGATGCGCAGCATCGACATGATCGCGCAGAAGCGGGGCAAGCAGGTCCAAGACGTCGCGCCGAGCGACGGCAAGAAGAGGGCCTCGAAGAAGGCCGCGGAGGCGACGCCGTGAAGAAGCTGATTGTTGTCCAGGAGAAGAGCGTCATCGGGCGCCAGTTCGCGCAGCGCGAGGTCGTGAAGGGCCTCGGGCTCCGCGGCCCCGGCACCAAGGTCGAGGTCGAGAACACGCCCTCGTTCCGCGGCGCCATCAAGAAGGTTTTGCACCTCGTTTCGGTCGAGGAGGTGGATCGTGGCTGATACCCTTTCGAATCTCGTCAAGCCGATCGGCGCCACGCGCACCAAGCTCCGCAAGGGGCGCGGTCCCGGCTCGGGCCTCGGCAAGACCGCGGGTCGTGGCCAGAAGGGCCAGTACGCGCGCACCGGCGGCTTCAAGCCGTACTTTGAGGGCGGCCAGACCCCCTTGCAGCGTCGTCTGCCGAAGCGCGGCTTCAACAACGCGTTCGCCGCGAAGATCGTCGCGCTGAACGTGGGCGACCTCGAGGTCTTCGAGGCGGGCGCCAACGTCGACGAGAAGGCGCTCCGCGAGCGCCGCATCGTCAAGGGGGCCTTCGACGGCATCAAGATCCTCGGCGACGGCGAGCTCACGAAGGCCATCGTCGTGACGGCGACCTCCTTCTCGAAGAGCGCTCAGGAGAAGATCCAGAAGGCGGGCGGCAAGACGCTCCTCGCGGGCGCGGCCAAGGCCGGCGAGTAATGTCTCTCCTCCCGGGCCTCGCGAACGTCGGAAAGGTACCGGAGCTCCGGAAGCGTGTGCTTTACACGCTGATGATGCTCGCGGTGTACCGCGTCGGCGTCTTCGTGACCATCCCCGGGGTGGACCGGAACGCCATGCGTGCTCTCGTGAGCAAGCAGGGCGGCCTCCTCGGCTTCGTGAACATGTTCAGCGGAGGAGCGCTCGGGAACCTGAGCGTCTTCGCCCTCGGCATCATGCCGTATGTCAGCGCGAGCATCGTCTTTCAGCTCCTGACGATGGTGTACAAGCCGCTCGACGAGATGCGCAAAGAGGGCGAGCAGGGCACGCGGAAGATCAACCAGTACACGCGGTACGCCACGCTCGGGCTCGCGCTGGTCCAGTCGTTCAGCATCGCGATGACCCTCGAGGGCGCGAGCAACAACGACCTCGACAGCTCCGGGGGCGTCGTCGCCCACGCGGGCTGGGGCTTCCGGCTCATGACCATGCTCACGCTCACCACCGGCACCCTCTTCATCATGTGGGTCGGCGAGCAGATCACCGAGCGCGGCATCGGCAACGGCACGTCACTCATCATCTTCGCGGGCATCGTCACCGACATCCCGAGCGGCGTGGTCGGCTACTTCGAGACCCACAAGGGCTCGATCCAGCCGCTGAACCTCGCGGCGGTGTTCACCATCGTGCTCGCGACCGTCGCCACGATCGTCTTCTTCGAGCGCGGACAGCGCCGCATCCCCATCTACTACGCGCGCCGCAGCGTCGGCCGCCGCGTGTACGGCGGGCAGACCGCGCACTTGCCGCTCCGCGTGAACACAGCGGGCACCATCCCGCCGATCTTCGCGTCGTCCCTCTTGATGTTCCCGGCCACGCTGGCGAACTTCAAGATCCCGGGCATGGCGGCCCTGCAGGGCTCGCTCGACCGCGGCGACTGGGTCTTCAACTTCGTCTACGTCGCGCTGATCATCTTCTTCACCTTCTTCTACACTGCGGTCACCTTCCAGGCGGTCGACGTAGCGGACAACCTGAAGAAGCAGCAAGCGTTCATTCCCAGCATTCGTCAGGGCCGGCAGACCGCCGAGTACATCGACAAGGTGCTTACCCGCATCACGCTCGGCGGCGCGCTCTACATGGCGGTCGTGTGCGTCGTGCCGACCCTCATCAGCGAGGCCTTCAAGGTGCCGTTCCGCTGGGGAGGCACCTCGATGATGATCGTGGTGGGCGTCGCGCTCGACACGGTGGCGCAGATCGAGGCGCACCTCATCACGCGCAACTACGAGGGGCTGTCGGGCGGTGGCGGTCGAGCCACGCGCATCCGCGGTCGGAGGGACGTCTGATGCGGCTCGTGTTCGTCGGCCCGCCTGGCGCGGGGAAGGGCACCCAGGCCAAGGTCATCTGCGAGCGCTGGAAGATCCCACAGATCTCCACCGGCGACATGCTGCGCGCCGCGAAGGCCGAGGGGCGCCTGCCCGCGGACCTCGTCGCCAAGATGGGCGCCGGCGGCCTCGTCCCCGACGAGGTGGTGATCGACCTCATCGCGAAGCGCACCCTCGCCGACGACGCGCAGGCGGGCTTTCTCCTCGACGGCTTCCCGCGCACCGTGCCGCAGGCCGAGGCGCTCGAGGCGCTGCTCGCCCGCCGGGACCAGGCCCTCGACCACGTCGTCGCCCTCACCGTGCCCCAGGAGCTCCTCTTGGAACGTGCCGTCCTCCGCCGCACCGACAAACGGACTGGACAGATTTACCATTTGAAGTATAAGCCACCCCCCCCCGACGCGGAGCTCGAGCACCGCGCCGACGACCACGAAGAGGTCGTCAAGAATCGCCTCGTCACCTACGACGCGATGACCAGCGAGCTCCTCCCGCACTACGCCGCGAAGGGGCTCCTGCGGACGGTGGAGGGGGTCGGAGAGGTCACGGAAGTCACCGCGAGGGTCCTCGGAGTCCTCGGTACGAAGTGAGGAGAGAACGAGGAACATGGCGGTGAGTGAACGTCGAGAGCGGAAAGAGCCCAAGGGTGACAAACTTGAGTTCGACGGGGTCGTCCAAGAGGCGCTCCCGAACGCCATGTTTCGGGTCAAGTGCGACAACGGCCTCGTCGTGCTCGCGACCATCAGCGGCCGCATGCGGCAGTACTACATCCGCATCCTCCCGGGCGACCGGGTCACCGTCGAGGTGAGCCCCTACGACCCCAGCCGGGGCCGCATCACTTACCGCCACAAGTAAGCTTTCGGTTCGGCGGTCGATCGCCGATCACCGCGTCATCATCTGGAGCGAGTCATGAAGGTCCGTCCGTCCGTCAAGAAGATCTGCGACAAGTGCAAGGTCGTCCGCCGCCGCGGCGTCGTGCGCATCATCTGCGACAACCAGCGCCACAAGCAGCGCCAAGGCTGAGCGCCGCGCGCACCTCCAAAGGGTGTGCCCGGACTCGCCGTCCCGAAATGAAGTTGCGGGGGATCCCTCCGCGACGATTGATTCCCTGAACCAACCGAGTAGAGAGCATCTGTCATGGCTCGTATCGCAGGCGTCGACCTCCCCCGTCACAAGCAAATCGCGTACTCGCTCCCGTACCTCTACGGTATCGGTCGCACGCTCGCTCGGCAGATTTGCCAGCGCGCGGGCATTCCGGAGACCAAGAAGACCGAGGAGCTCACGGACAGCGACGTCCGCAAGATCCGCGAGCTGCTCGAGTCGGACTACACCGTCGAGGGCGACCTCCGCCGCGAGGTGCAGATGAACATCAAGCGCCTCATGGACCTCGGCTGCTACCGCGGGCTTCGCCACCGCCGCGGCCTGCCCGTCAACGGGCAGCGCACGCACACGAACTCCCGCACCCGCAAGGGCCCGCGCAAGGGCATCGTGTCGCGCCAGGGCTCCGGCAAGAAGTGAGTTGACCTCCGCGAGGCGGCCCCGCCTCGCCCAGTTTGCGCCACGCGAAAGCGCCGTGGCGGATGACCTCCTACCAGCATGCGTGTTTTGGAGTAGAGACCATGGCCACGGCGAAGACAGCGGCGAAGGCGAAGCAGCAGACGAAGAAGAAGGCGAAGAAGAACGTCGCGACGGGGATCGCGCACATTCAGTCGACCTTCAACAACACCGTCGTGACCATCACCGACATCAACGGCAACGCCGTGTCGTGGTCGAGCGCAGGCTCGCGCGGCTTCAAGGGCTCGCGCAAGAGCACGCCGTTCGCGGCGCAGCTCGCGGCGGAAGAGGCGGCGCGCAAGGCGATGGACCACGGCATGCGCTCGATCGCGGTGTTCGTGAAGGGGCCCGGCGCCGGCCGCGAGAGCGCGCTCCGCGCTCTGCAGACCGCGGGCTTCAAGGTCACGCTGATCCGCGACGTGACGCCAGTGCCGCACAACGGTTGCCGGCCGCCGAAGCGCCGCCGCGTGTAACGGGCGAGCGTGAACGCCTCGCGCGCCGGGCCAAGGGCTCGGCGCGCGATCCCATTTTGTGCCTCGAGCGCGCGACGGGCGGGTCGATCAGCGCGACGGGAACTTGATCGGAAAGGTCAGACTTTTCCCCACGCAGCGCTTGCCCCCAGGGAAGGGGGTCGTCGCGATGACGTGGGTCATGCAGGTGGCGACGGCCTTGGGTAGCGTGATGTCCTCGGTCTTCACGGTGCGCTTGCCGCGCGCGTCGAACGTGAGGAGGATCTTGATCGTACCCTCGAGGTTGGGGTCCTCCTTCTTGCCCTCGCGGTAGCACGCGCGCAGCTTCGGGTGCGTCTCGTGCTCGAAGGCGGTGGCCTCGGGGGTGCAGCCGCTGGGATCGTCCATCACGATGGCGCCGCCCGCAGGCGCGCTCGGGGGCGGCGTGGACGTCGTCGGGGCCGCCGTGGGTTCGCTGCTCGACGGGCTCGCGCTGGCGAGCGGCGCCGCCGAGGCGGCGGAGGGCGCGGGCCGCGGGGTGTCCGCGGAGCTGGCGGACGGGGCGGGCGTGGTCACGGGGGCCTGAGGGCTTCCGCAAGCCGTCGAAGTGAGGCAAGCGAGCAGGCATGCGAGCAGAGGGGACAGGCGCGACGGCGTCATGAGCCGACCATCGCACACGGAGCGCGCGGCGAAAACCCCGTCGCCGTCCCTGGCGCCAGCCTCGCTCTACAGCGGGGGCGTCTCAGGGGCGACCGTCGTGGAGCCTGCCCCGTAGAACACCTCCGCCGCGTCCGGACCGGCGTCGACCCGCTTCACGAGCGTGGTCGCCGCGTTGGTGGGGCTCACCTTCAGGATTTCGCCCGGCGTGGTGAACGCGAAGATGCTCCCGCCCCAGTAGCCGAGCCCGTAGAGCTGTTGGTAGCCGCCGGTCGTGCCCACGATCGCGAGGCGCCGGCCGGTCTTTGGATCGAAGCGAATGAACGTGTCGCCCGCGTCGGGGGCGCCCGCGAAGTCGGGTGTTGCCGTGAGGAACATCCCGTTCTTGCCCGCGAAGACGAGATCGCCGCTCGCGTAGTACGGGTTCGCCACGCCCGGCGGGTTCAGCTCGCCGATGGTGGTGACGGCTCCTGTTCGAAGGTCGAGGCGCAGATAGAGATTATCGTCGAACCCCACGAGCGCGTCGTTCGCGGGATCGAGCGAGCCGCGCGGCACGAACGCGATGAGCACGGGGTACTCGTAGCCGGTGCCCTTGCGGATGACGCTGCACGCGCCGGAGAGGGGATCCACCTTCAGGAAGCGGTCCTTTCGGGTGACGCCGTACACGTTGTTGTCGCGGTCGACGGCGATGTCGATCACGAAGTCGTCGTCAGGCAGGCAGGTATATTTGCCAATGTTCTTGAGGGTTTTAGAGTACGGCTCGTACACCTGCAGCGAGACGCCCGTCTGCACGTAGATGGTGCCCGTGGGGCCGCCGCTGTCCGGCGGGGGAGGCAGCGCCGTGTCGGGCGGATCCGGCAGCTTGACGTCGCGCTTGGCGGCGTCCTCGTCGGTGAGCACGAGGGGCGGCGGCCCGTTCGGCTTCGTGTCGCTCGAGCAAGCCGCGAACGCTGCGAGCGCGGCCAGCGGCGCGGCGAACGCGGAGACGGCGACCCCGAACACCTGCACACGAGACCTCGCGCTCGCCCTCATGCGGCTCCTTCACCGGACCGGCGCGACGGTCGTCGAGCCGGCCCCGTAGAACACACCCTGGTTGGATCGGGCGCCGCCCGCGTCGACGGGGACGACCGTCGTGACGCCGGTGGCGGGATCGATCGCCAAGGCCTCGCCGGCCGCCGTGAACCCGTAGGCGGTGCCGGCCCAGTACCCCATGCCGTAAATGGCGCTCTTCCGGGTGCTCGACGCGGCCACGGCCAGTCGAGCGCCGGTCTTCGGGTCGAAGCGCACGAGCACGTCGCCGCCGTCTTGGACGACGCCGTTGCGGAGCGTCTTGGCGCTGAGGTAGGTGCGGTCCTGCGCGACCGAGACGATGTCACCCGACGACTCGTACACGGTCGAGGCGTCTGGGGGGTTCAGCTTGCCGATCACCGTGATTTTGCCGGTGCTCACGTCGATCCGCACGTACTCGTCGTCGAAGTATCCGACGAGCGCGTCGTTCGCGGGGTCTAGGGTGCCGCGCGGCACGAACGAGAGCGAGTTCGGGTAGCCCGAGACGTCGGAGGACGTCGCGATCTGGGTGCAGCTCGCGGTGAGGGGGTCGATCTTGATGAAGCGATCGTCGAGCGTCGTGCCGTAGATTTCGCCGTCGCGGTTCACCGCGATGTCGCCGACCTCGTCGTAGAACGCGTCGGTCGTCAGGCAGCTGAAGTTGCCGATCGTTTTGAACGACCTGCCCACCGGGTCGAACAGGAACAGGGTGCGCCCGGTGTGCACGTAGATCGTGCCTCGCGCGGGGCCCGCGTCGGTGATGAGGGGCGGCGCGGCGTCGAGCTCCACGGGGGGCGGTGCGCTGTCGCGGCGCGCGGCGTCCTCCTCGGAGAGCACAAGCGGTGGGGGCTTCGTCGTCGTGTCCCCCGTGGAGCAAGCGACGAAGGCCGCCGGCGCGGCAGCCGCGACCAGCGAAGACCACAAGAATGCGAAGCGAAATCGCATGGCGTTACATTACCCTAGGGCCACCCGTCGCGCACGCGAGCGCTTCCGGCGGGGCCGCGACGACGCGCGACGCAAGTCATTGAGGCACGAGCGTGAGCTGCACGTCGGCGGTCGAGGTGGAGTCCACGCGCCCGATGTTGCGGTTCGCGAGGGCCCCCTGGAAGCAGCCCGGGAGTCCGGTAAGCGCCCGCGTGGCCGGCGTCGGCACCGCCGCGGCGTAGAGGATGTTGCCCTTCTCGTCGATCGACAGCGCGACGGTGAGCGGTCCGCCGGTCGCCTTGTTCGCCGCCTTCAGCGCGTTCCGGTAGCACCCCGACAGGCTCGGCAGAGCGCGCGTCATGAACGCGACCACGAGCGGTTGAACGGTCGCGCCCGCCGACACGCTCCCGAGTCGCACGAACGCGTGGTCGGTGTTGATGGGTGCCTCAGGCACCTCGGGGGGGGGCGCGGAGGCGCTCGCGCGCGGGGCCCCGCTGGGGGCCGAGGCGGGCGGCGCGGGCGGCGCCGAAGGGAGGGAGGCCACGTGGCTGGGCGTCGGCCTCGTAGGGCCGGTCGTCGGCCCCGGTCCGGTCGTCGGCCCGGGCCCCGAGGGCGCGGTGGACCCGGTGGGCGCGGTGGCCGCGTGCGGGGTCGTGGGCGCGCTCGGCGGCGTGGCGACGGAGGTGAGCGGCGCCGACACCGTACCGGGCGTCGAGGTCGACCCTGCCGTGACAGGCGTCGGGCCCTGACCAAGCAGCTTGGGCACCACGAACAACGCGCTGCCCAGCAGCAGGCCCCCGAAGAGCACGAGCAAGAGCACCAGCGCGCTGCTCCGCGACCTGCGCTTGGGGAGAGGCGCTTCGGTCGGGGGGACGACGTGGCCCGCGTGGACCGTCGCGCGTGTGCCCAGGTCGGAGTCGGCGGTGTGCGCGGCGGGGAGGGCGCCGGACGCGGCGGGGAGCGCGCCGGACGAGAGCGCACGGGACGAGTCGGTGGCCGCGCGGACGAGCGGCAGCGACTGCGAGGGATCGACGATGCCGAGCAGCGCGGCGCGCATCTCCGCCGCCGACTGGAAGCGGTCTTCGGGCCGCTTCTCGAGCGCTCGCAGACAGATCTGCTCGAGGCGCGGGTCGACCTCCGGGCGGAGGGACGAGGGCTTCGGGGGCGCATCGGTGACCTGCTTGACGACGATCCCGAGCGGCGAGTCGCCAGTGAAGGGGACGCGGCCGGTGAGCATCTGGAAGAGCACGATGCCCATCGAGTAGAGGTCGCTGCGCGCGTCGAGCGGCTCACCTCGCGACTGCTCCGGCGACATGTACTCCGGCGTGCCCATGAGCGTGCCCGTGCCGGTGAGCGCGCGGCCGGGCTCGGTCTGCGCGCCCTCGCGCTCGGTGATCTTGGCGATGCCAAAATCGCAGACCTTGACCACCTCGCGGAGCTCGGCGCCGTCGTCGTCGTGGGTCTCCACGACCATGATGTTCTCGGGTTTGATGTCGCGGTGGATGATCCCGAGCCGATGCGCCGCCTTCATGGCCGAGAGCGCCTGCCCGAGGAGCGACACGATCCGCTCGTCGGGGAGGGGGTGCTCCGCCTTGATGAGCTGGAACAGGTCCATCCCGTCGAGGAACTCCATCGCGATGTACGCGAGGCCCGACGCCTCCGTCCCGAAGTCGAGCACGCGCACCGTGTTCGGGTGATCGAGCAGGCTCGCGGCCTTGGCTTCGCGCTGAAACCGCATCGCGAAGGTCGCGTCGGAGAGATCGCTCCGCATCACCTTGAGCGCGACGGTTCGCCCCAAATCGACGTGGGTGGCCCGGTACACCTCGCCCATCGCGCCGCCGCCAACGTAGGCGTCGACCAGGAACTTGCCCCCGATCGTCTGCCCGACGAGCGAGCCGGAGTCGAGCGCGGCGGTCATCGCCCGCCCACCGGACGAGGTGCCTTGTCTTTGCGAAGCACGAGGCTCCTAGCTGACGTAGAGGCGGGGCTCATGACGGCGTTCCGAGGGCGCGTACGAACAGCGCTCGGCCATGTTCCCAGGCGTCGCGCCATGTGTCCACTCGCCGCCAGCGACGGGGACCAGGAGACGCGAGGGGGTCGGGCAGGGTCACGAGCGTCGACGCGTCCGAGGCGACCTCAGAAGGGGAACGAGTTGCTGTTCGAGGTGACGATGAACGCGTCGTATTTGTCGCCGAAGTCGCGGCGGCCGCTGTCCTTGCAGCGCGGCAGCTTGTCGAGGTCGACCTTGCCGTCCTTGGTCTTGGCGAAGGCCGGCGCGTCACGGAGGCAGCGCCCGTAGTCGCGCGCGCGCCTCACGTATTCCTCGCAGGCGCGCACGAAGTTATCGTACGCCGTGGTGGCGCCGATCTTCGCCTTTTTGGTGTTCATGAGGTCCGACCGGCGGAGGACCCCGTAGTCTTTCAGCGCGGTGAGCGCCTTGTCGAGGTCCTGGAACGAGGCGTCGTAGATGGCGTACGACACCTCGTCGTCCTCGCCGTTCGGATCACCGATCTCCACGAGGTCGCGCGCGATGTTGAGCACGTTGCGGCGGTGGAAGCGAAACTTCTTGCCCTCCTCGCGCTCGATGCGCGCGAGCTGCCGCTGCGAGAGCGGCTTCGTGACCGCCCCGACCGCCTGGTGGATCTCGTGGTCGGCCTTGATGAACTCGTCGAACGCCGCCGTGAGCTGGGCGTGGAGCGCCTTGCCCTGGGCGAACTTGTCGTCGCGGTAGTTCTTCTGATCGTAGTACGTGTACGCGCTGTTCATGATGGGCTCGAGCACCATCACCGACTTCGCGTAGCGCTGGCCTGCCGTCTCGATCCCGGGCTCGGAGGGCAGCATGCCCTTCGCCTTGGTGGCCGCCGCGTTGCATTTCGCCGCGCCGCTCATCTGGTAGAGCCCGTAGACGCGGGTCTCGCGCCCGGTGGGACCGGTCTTCGGCACCCACGACATGTAGCGGCGTCGCGACTGGTACACGCGCGAGGAGATCGCGTTCATGCAGTTGCGGATGTACTCGCCCACCTTGTTGCCGAGGGCCTCGTCTTCCCTGTCCTGCGGCTCCTCGGTGTTCTCCGGGGCGTCCACGATGGCGACCCCCGCGTCGATCGGCGTCTTCTTTTTGAAGAGCTTCTTGCAGCCGGTAACCCCGGGGAGGAGCAGAAGGAGGGCGAGGAGCAGGCCGTGGCGGAGGAAGCGGTTCATGCGAAGGATGAGGCTAACCGTCCGCGCTGAGCCGAGGCAAAGAAAAGAAAGGAGAGGGGCACGGCCGGCCCCTCTCCTTGTTTTCGGCACGTCGGCGCCGTGAGCGCGCCGCTGCGGCCCTCCGAACGCGCCCGCTTCAGCGGACGCCGAGCAGCTCGACCTCGAATACGAGCGTGGCGTTCGCCGGTATGACCGGTGGGAACCCGCGCTCGCCGTACGCCATGCTCGAGGGGATCGTGAGCTTGCGGAGCTCACCGACCTTCATGCCGGCGACGCCCTGGTCCCACCCCTTGATGACCTGCCCGGCGCCGAGCTTGAACACGAAGCCCTCGTTGCGATCGCGCGAGCTGTCGAACTTCTTGCCGTCGGTGAGCGTGCCGACGTAGTGCACCGTCACGGTGTGCCCGGCCTTCGCCTCTGCGCCCGCACCCGGTTTCAGAATCTCTGACTGGAATTCGGTCATGGTCCTTGCTTCGCTTCCACGCGGACGGCGCCGTGAGGGCCGTCCATGTACTCGAGACTATTGATGTAACGCGCTTGTGGCCGCGCCCTTTCCTTTTGGGAGGCTCAGCTGCAGAGCTGCCGCAGCACGAACTGGAGGATCCCGCCGTGCTGGTAGTACTGGATCTCGCCCTCGGTATCGATACGCACGGTCGCCTTGAAGCTCCGCGCGGCGCCGTCCGGGGCGGTGGCCTCCACCTCGATCTCGCGGCCTGCCGCGAAGTTCGACGCGAGGAGCGGGGCGAGGCCCTTCACCGCGAAGACCTCCTCGCCCGTGAGGCCGAGGGACGCGGCGCTCTCGCCCGCGCGGAACTGGAGCGGGAGGATGCCCATGCCGATGAGGTTCGACCGGTGGATGCGCTCGTAGCTCTCCGCCACGACGAAGCGAATGCCGAGGAGCTTCGGGCCCTTGGCGGCCCAGTCGCGCGACGAGCCGGAGCCGTACTCCTTGCCGGCGAGCACGCAGAGCGGCACGCCCTCGGAGGCGTAGCGGACCGAAGCGTCGAAAATGCTCATCCCGTCACCGCTCGGCAGGTGGCGCGTGACGCCGCCCTCCGTGCCGGGGGCGAGCTGGTTGCGCAGGCGCACGTTGGCGAACGTGCCGCGCACCATGACCTCGTGGTTGCCGCGGCGTGAGCCGAGCGAGTTGAAGTCCTTGGGGTCGACGCCGTGCTCGATGAGGTACTTGCCCGCGGGGCTGTCCTTCTTGATCGATCCCGCCGGCGAGATGTGGTCGGTGGTGATGCTGTCACCCAGGACCGCGAGCGCGCGCGCGCCGGTGATGTCGCTCACGGGCGCGGGCGTGCGGGTCATGCCCTCGAAGTAGGGTGGGTGCTTCACGTAGGTGGAGCCCGGCTCCCACGCGTAGAGGTCGCCCTCCGGCACCTCGAGCGAGCGCCAGGCCTCGTCGCCCTTGAAGACGTCGGCGTAGACGGCGGTGAACATCTTCGCGTCGAGCGAGCGCGCCAGCGTGTCGGCGACCTCGCGCTGCGTGGGCCAGATGTCCTTCAGGAACACGTCGGCGCCGTCTGCGCCCTTGCCGAGCGGCTCGGTCGTGAGGTCGATCGTGACGGAGCCCGCGAGCGCGTACGCGACGACGAGCGGGGGCGACGCGAGGTAGTTCGCGCGCACCTCCGCGTGGACGCGGCCCTCGAAGTTGCGGTTGCCGCTGATGACGGCGCCCACCATGAGGTCGTTCTCGTCGATCGCGCGGGAGACCGAGCCCGGGAGCGGCCCGGAGTTGCCGATGCAGGTCGTGCAGCCGTAGCCCGTCACGTGGAAGCGGAGCTGCTCCAGCGGCTCGAGCAGGCCCGCCGACCTGAGGTACTCGGTGACCACGAGCGAGCCCGGCGCGAGGCTGGTCTTGACCCACGGCTTCGTGGTGAGCCCGCGCTCCGCCGCCTTCTTCGCCACGAGGCCCGCGGCGATGAGCACCGACGGGTTCGAGGTGTTCGTGCAGCTCGTGATGGCGGCGATGACGACGCTCCCGTGGGCCACGTCTTTGTCCGCGGGCTCGGAGGGCGCCGCCGCGACGACGCTCTTCTTCTTCGCCGCCGCGGCGCGGTCCTTGTAGACTGCAAGCGCCGCTTCGAACGACGCCTTCACGCCGCCGAGGACGACGCGGTCCTGGGGCCGCGCGGGGCCGGCGAGGCTGGGCTCCACCGAGGCGAGGTCGAAGGGGAGCACGTCGGTGTAGCGGGCCTCGGGCGTGTCCTTCGTGTAGAAGAGGCCGAGCTCCTTCGCGTACGCCTCCACCAGCGCGACCTGCTCGTCGCTGCGGCCGGTGAACCGCAGGAACTTCAGGGTCTCCTCGTCGATGGGGAAGATGCCGCAGGTCGCGCCGTACTCGGGCGCCATGTTCGCGATGGTGGCGCGGTCGGCGAGCGGCAGCTCGGCGAGGCCCGGCCCGAAGAACTCGACGAACTTCCCGACCACGCCGTACTTGCGCAGCATCTGCGTGACGGTGAGCACGAGATCGGTGGCCGTGGCGCCCTCGGTGAGCTTGCCGGTGAGGCGCACGCCGATGACGTGAGGGATGAGCATGCTGACCGGCTGGCCGAGCATCGCCGCCTCGGCCTCGATGCCGCCCACGCCCCAGCCGAGCACGCCGAGGCCGTTGATCATGGTGGTGTGGGAGTCGGTGCCCACGACGGTGTCGGGGTAGGCGACGCCGGCGTCGTTCACCATCACCGCCCGCGCCAGGTACTCGAGGTTGACCTGGTGCACGATGCCGGTGTCGGGCGGGACCGCCTTGAAGTTGCGGAAGCCGATCTGGCCCCACTTGAGGAAGCGGTAGCGCTCTTGGTTGCGCTCGAACTCGACGGCCGCGTTCTTCTCGGCGGCGTCCTTGCTGCCGAAGTGGTCGACCTGCACGGAGTGGTCGATGACGAGCTCGACCGGCTGGAGGGGGTTTATCTTCTTGGGATCGCCGCCGAGCGCCTTCATCGCGTCGCGCATGGCCGCGAGGTCGACGACGGCCGGCACGCCCGTGAAGTCTTGCAGGAGCACGCGGCCCGGCGTGAAGGCGATCTCCTTCGTGGGGGTCGCCTTCGGCTCCCAGGCGGCGAGGGCCTCGATGTCGGCCTTCTTGACGTTCACGCCGTCTTCGGTGCGCAGCAGGTTCTCGAGGAGGATCTTGAGCGAGTAAGGGAGGGTCTTCGCCGCCGGGAACGCGCCCTCGACGGCCGCGAGCCGGTAGACGGTAAACGACTTGGCGCCGACGGAAAGAGCGGCCTCTGCGCCGAAAGAATTCTTGGCCATGACTAGTCCTCGGGGGGTCTCGACTCGGGGGGTCTCGAAGCGCGCGGTCTCGCGGAGCGTTCTGCGAAGCCGCGCGCGGGCTTCTTTAGCAGGCCGCGCGGGTGTCGCATCCCCGTTCTCGACGGACGACTAGCCCAATTTCGCTCGCTCGAGGGCGCCGTTCTGCGTGGGCCGAAAATCCTGCGCGGTCCGCGCCGCGTGGGGTTGCGGGCACCGCCGAACCTTGGGGCGCGTGGGCGGGCGCGCCAAGGGCCGGGGTCGCGAGCCTTGTAGGACCTCGATGTCCAAAATTCAACCGAGGGTGCCTGCGTGCGCTTGGAGTGCGCGCATCGACCGATGTAAGGTGCCGCAAGTCGCCAGGCCGGCGCAGCCGCCCTTGTCTGACCCGAACCGCACCCCACGCTCCGGAGAACCCATGAAGACTAACCTGCTCATCGCGACCGCTCTCCTCTCCGTCGGTGCCTCGCTCGCTGTGATCGGCTGCAGCAAGACCGAGGCGCCCGCCGACAAAGGCTCCTCGGCCGTGAAGGCCGGCCCCGGCGACGAGGAGGCCAAGAAGCTCTTCGAGACGACCTGCTCGCCATGCCACGGCACCACGGGCAAGGGCGACGGCCCGGCGGCCGCCGCGCTCAACCCTAAGCCCCGCGCCTACAGCGACAAGGCCTGGCAGGCGTCGGTCACCGACGAGCAGCTCAAGAAGGTCATCAAGGAGGGCGGCGCCGCGGTCGGCAAGAGCGCGTCGATGCCCCCGCTCCCGCCCGACACGAAGCCCGAAGTGGTCGACGGCCTCGTGAAGATTGTCCGCGGCTTCAAGTGAGCCGGCGCCCGGCCTGATCACGGGGGGCGCGGCGCCGCCTCGCCCCTCCGTCGCGGGTCGACCTCAATGCTATTTAGGTAGTGGTTTCGCGATGTTGCGTGGCCGCGCGCCGCGCGCGTGGGCGCTCCTGACGAGCAGATCGCAGAGCGTGGGGAGGGCGAGCCCGAGCACGCCCGCGGCCTCCGGGTAGAGGCTCGTGGGCGTGAAGCCCGGCAGGGTGTTCACCTCGAGCAGCGTGACCGCGTCGGGATCGTGCGTGTCGCCGACTACGAAGTCGACCCGCGAGAGATCGCGCACCCCGAGCGCGCGGTGCGCGCCCACCGCCACCCGCTGCACTCGCTCGGCGACCGCCGGGGGGAGCGGGGCAGGGCACGCGTGCTGGCTGCGCCCCGGCGCATACCGGGCCTCGTACGTGTAGAAGGCGTCCGCGGGGGCGAGCACCTCGGTGGGCGGCAGCGCCATGGCCGCGCCCGGCCGAGCAGCGAGGGCGAGGACGCCGCTCGCGCGCGCGACGTCGGCGTGGAGATCGAGCACGCCGCACGTCACCTCTCGGCCCTTGGCGAAGTGCTCCACGAGCACGGCCTCGTCGACCTCGAAGGCCGCCTCGATGGCGGCGGCGACGTCGGCCACGGTGGACCCCTCCTCGAGCCGCGCGACGCCAATGGCCGAGCCGTTCGCGGCCGGCTTGACGACCAAGCGCCTGCCGATCTCCGTGAGCGCGCGCTCGGCGAGGGCGCGAGGGGGGGCCTCTCCGCGGGCCGACGCGAGGCCGCGCGCGAGCGGGAGCCCCGCGGCGGCGAACGCAAGCTTGGCCATCGGCTTGCTCATCGCGAGCGCGCTCGCAAGCACGTTGGCGCCCACGTAGGGGAGCGCCAGGAGCTCGAACACTCCCTGGAGACACCCATCCTCTCCGAAGGCGCCGTGGGTGAGCGGGAAGGCGACGTCGAACCGCCCGTCGCGCAGCGCGCTCGGTGCGTCCGCGTCGAGCTCGACGCGCGCCACGCGGTGGCCTGCGCGCTCCAGCGCCGCCGCCACGCCCTCCGCCGAGGCGCGGCTGACGCACGCCTCGCTCGAGGGGCCGCCCTGCACCACCGCGACAGACAGCGCACTCATGCCCCCACCTCTCCGAGCGCCGTGGGCGTCGTGTCTGGGCCAGGGGAGCTTGGGGACAGGTCCACGAGATCGATGCCTAGCGCCTTGGAGAACTCGAAGATCTTCGGATCGCGATAGAACTCGCCGAACACGATCCTCGTGATCCCGGCGTTCGCGACCAGGCGAAAGCAGGCCCAGCACGGCGAGGCGGTCACGTAGAGCGTTGCGCCGTCGATGCGAGAGCCGTTGCGCGCGGCTTGCGCTACCGCGTTGGCCTCCGCATGCACCGTGCGGACGCAGTGGCCGTCTTCCATCAGGTGGCCCTCCTCGTCGCAGTGCGCGAGGCCGCGGATCGATCCGTTGTAGCCAGTCGCGAGGATGCTCCGGTCGCGAACGACCACCGCCCCCACGTGCTTACGGTCGCAGGTGGCCCGGCTGGACACCTCCCGCGCGATGTTCATGAAGTACTCGTCCCAGGTGGCGCGCGCTCTCTCGGTCACGGGAAGCCCATACGGCGCGACGGCGTCGCTGGCAACCGCGCAGGAGGCCCGGGCGCGCGCCCGGGCCCTCCGCGGGCCACGAGGTCACTTCTTGGGCGCGGGCTTCGCGGGAGCCGGCTTGGCGGGGCCCTTGGCCGGGGCGGGCGCCAGGCCAGGCTTCGCGCCGGGCTTCGCGCCGCCGAGGGCCTTGCAGGCCTTCGCGTACTCCTCTTCCTTGCAGAGCTTCTCGAGGATCGTCTTGGCCCTAGCCGCGTCCTTCTTCACGCCGTCGCCGGCCTGGATGGCCAGCGCCGCCTTCATCATGGCGTCGTCGTCTTTCGACGCGAGGAGGGCCTCGTAGCCCTTCGCCTTGTCGACCGGCCCGCCCTTGCCCTCGAGGTACGAGCGCCCGAGGAAGACGCAAGTGTCACCCTTCGCCGTGGGGCAGCGCTCGGCGAGGAGGGCGCGCCCCTTCGGGTCGTTGTCGGCGACGAGCACACGGCCGAGGGTGGCGCAGTTGCCCTCCGAGTGCCCCACGTTGGCGCGGCAGACCTTGTCGAGGAGCCCGCGGCCGCGGATCTTGGCGTTCGCGATGTCGGCGAGGGGCGCCTCGGGCTTGTCGGAGTCGTCGAAGAGCCCGAGCAGGTGGTGCCCGAGATCGTCGCACGCGCGGAGATCGCCCTGGTTGCAGAACGCGGTGAGGAGCTTGTCGGCGAGCGCGGGGTTCTTCGGTACGCCGTACTTGCCGGCGAAGAGGTACTCGCCCATCTCCCGGCAGCCGAGGCTGTCGCCGAGCTTGCACGAGCGCGAGAGCAGCGTGAAGCCGGCGGCCGGGTCCTTCGTCTCGCCCTCTCGCCCGCGGAGCGTGTTGTCGCCGAGCGTGTAGCAGGCGTCGGAGTTGCCGCCGTCGCACGCCTTCGTGTAGGCGGCGTGCGCGGCCGCGAGGTCCTTCGGCTGGCTGCCGGTGCGCGAGGTCCGGTTGTCCGCGTAGCTGTTGCAGGCCGCGAAGACGCCGCCGTCGCAGGCCTTCTTCCAGAGATCGAGCGCGCGGTCCTCGTCCTTCACGTTCTGCGCGTCGGGCACGTCTTTGCCGTAGTTGCGGTACGCGAGGTTCGCGAGGTTGTGGCAGCTCCCGAAGTTCCCGGCGGTGCACTGCGTCTCGCAGTCGGCGGTGTCCTTCGGCGCGCACAGGTGAGAGGCGGGGGCCGCGTTCGCGGCGCTCGCGACGGCGTTGGAGCACTTGCCGGCGATGAGCTTGAACCCCTCGGGGCACGGATCGTCAACCGCCTTTCCTTCTTCCTTCGACGGGGCCGCGGGCTTCGCGGGCGCCTTCGGATCGACCTTCGCCTCGGCCTTCGGAGCCGGCGGCTTGTCGGCGACCGGCACGAGCTCGAAGCGGATCGCCGAGCGGCACTCGCCGGGCGGGGCGTCGGAGCCGGGCTTGGACTCCTCGCAGGACTTCGGGTTGCCGTCCTTCTTCGCGCTGTTCTTGCCGCTCTGGCTGGAACCGCTCGTGCTCGAGCCGAACACCTCGGCGGCCGCGGCGACGCGCCCCTTCGTGGCGGTCTGCACGGCGAACGCCCCGACCGTGGCGGCGCGGATGTAGTGCGTGGCCTCCCCGCACTGGCTCCCCTCGAGGTATTGGCGGCTCACGATCGCCGGCGTCGAGCGCTTGCCGACCAGGACGTACGCGATGTCGAGCGCCGACGCGCGCTCCATCTCGGCGCTGCCCTTCGCGACGGGGGCGAGCGGGAGGTTCGCCTTGATCTCGTCGCGGTTGTCGAGGTGGATGACCTCCTCCTTGCGGCTCACGCCCGCGAACCGGTACTCGCCGGCGATGCGGCAGTCCTTCAGCAGGCGCACGGACTTGCAGTCGTAGTGAACCACCGCGACGCCGCTGTCCATCGCGGCCTCGAAGTCGGCGCGGGCGTTGGCCGAGAGATCGACCGCCAGCGGCTCGGCGTAGGATCCGGGTCGACAGGTGATGATCGCGTCGGCGGTCTCCGCTTGAATAGCGGTCGCGGCGGACGGGGCCTGCGGGCGCACGGCCTCGCCGGCGCCGCCGGGGCCGCACGCGACCACCGGCACGCCGAGCCCAGCGGCGACGAGCGGGAAGAGGGGAAGGACGAAGAGGCGGCCAGAAAGGGGGCGGGGGAAACTCATGGGTGTGAGCAGCGTATCCGGGTTTCGCGCCGCCTTCACTCCCGTTTTTCGGGGCCGCTTGGGCCGCGCGAGGACATTTGGCCCGGGGTGTGCGACGCTTCCTTGATGCGTTTCGTCTTCGCGTTGATTCCGGTGGTCGTCGCCGCCTCCTCGTTCGCTGCGTGCAGCTCCTCCACGCCCACCGCAGACGCGGGCGCTCCCGGGCGCGACGGCGGCCTCGGGAACCTGCCCGACGGGTACGTCGATCCCAACGACCCGGTCGCTCAATGCCAGTCGGTCGGCGGGGCCATCGTTCAGCTGTCGTGCTGCAAGACCGCCTCCGAGTTTCCAGACATGTGCAAGCCGGGCGCCTGCGGCTGCGACCCGGCCGACTCCAAGGAGACGCGGGTCTGCACGTGCCCCGGCGCCGACATCTGCTGGAACGGGAAGCGCTGCACGCGGTGACGCCTGCGCGGCGGGCGCGCCTCTTCGCCGCCGCGGCCGCCTTGGTGACGGTGCCGCTCGGCCTCGGGAGCCGGTGCTACGGGGCGGCGCTCCCGCGCTTCGTCGCGGAGTACGCGGGGGACGCGCTCTACGCGACGCTCGTGTTCTTTCTGCTGCTCTTCGCGGCGCCGCGTGCGCCTCGCGCGCGCCTCGCGGCGGTCGCGTTCGGGCTCTCGGCGCTCGTCGAGCTGAGCCAAGCCTGGCACGTGGCGCCGCTCGACGCCGCGCGCACCACTCGGCTCGGGCGGCTCGTGCTCGGCACGACGTTCGTGTGGTCCGATTTCCCTTGCTACGCCGTGGGCGCGGCCCTCGGTTTCGGCGTGGCGTGGCTCGCGCTCCCGGCGCCGGTGGGGAACACGTCGATCAGCGACCCGCGAGGAGCGTAACGACGCGGCTACCGCGGGAGCGCCGCGGGGACCTGCCGCGCGGCACCGGCGGCAGCGCTCCTGAGGAGCGCCTCGCGGGCCGCGGGCGACGGGCTCCGGGCGCTCCCGCGCAGCACGGCGAGCACGCCGCCCCGCGTCGCGTCCCGCACCACCGCCGAGACGCCGCACCTGTGGTCGTCGCAGTCGAGCACGGCCACCGAGACGATCGCGCGCGCGCCTCGGACTCCGGGCTTCGGCGCTGGGAACGTCTGCGCCCGCAGCGCCGACTCGAACGACGCGCGGAGCACCGGCGCGTCGCTCGGGCTCGCGGAGATCTCGCCGAGGCGTACCGGCACGTCCGTGGTCACGTCAGCGCGCGCGCCACCGGTCGTCACGAGGGTCGCGCCCACGATGAGCGCGAGCGCCACTGCGCCTGCGCGCCCAAAGCTCCCGAACCTCGTGACCCTCGCGAGCTCAACCACCCACGCTCGAGGTGCCGCGTCGTGCATGGCCCGACCGCACCACGCCTCGCGCGAACGGGCCAAGTTCGCGCCTCTTCCCGTCGCGCCCCGTGGAGGTTACCGTGTCGCGCATGGCGAATTTTCTCGAGCAGCTCAAGCAAATGACCGTGGTGGTCGCCGACACGGGCGACTTCAACTCCATCGAGAAGTTTCGCCCGAGAGACGCGACGACGAACCCGTCGCTCATCACCGCCGCGGCCAAGATGCCCGAGTACGCGGCGCTCATCGACGACGCGCTCGCCTTCTGCAAGGCGCACGGCGGCGGCTCGCCCGAGGCGATCGCCACGCGCGCCATCGACCGCTTGGCGGTGGTGTTCGGCCTCAAGATCTTGGGCGTCATCCCCGGCCGCGTGTCGACCGAGGTCGACGCCAGGCTCTCGTTCGACACCGAGAAGACCGTCGAGAAGGCCCGCTTCCTCATTGGCCAGTACGCCGAGGCGGGCGTGGGCAAGGAGCGCGTGCTCATCAAAATCGCCGCCACGTGGGAGGGTATCCGCGCGGCCGAGGTGCTCGAGCGCGAGGGCATCCACTGCAACCTCACGCTGCTCTTCGGCATGCACCAGGCGATCGCCTGCGCCGAGGCGAAGGTGACGCTGATCTCGCCGTTCGTCGGCCGCATCCTCGACTGGCACAAGAAGGCGTCGGGGCGCGCCTCGTACCCGCCCGCGGAGGACCCCGGCGTGCTCAGCGTCACGCGCATCTATGAGTACTACAAGCGTCACGGCCACGCGACCGAGGTCATGGGCGCGAGCTTCCGCAACATGGGCGAGATCACCGAGCTGGCCGGCTGCGATCTGCTCACGATCTCGCCTCAGCTGCTCGGCGAGCTCGAGGCGGCCGAGGGCTCGCTCCCGCGCAAGCTCGACGCCGCGCACGCCAAGACCCTCGACATCCCCGCGGTCGTCATGACCGAGGCCCTCTTCCGCGAGCAGCACGCCCAAGACAAGATGGCCGAGGACAAGCTCGCCGAGGGCATCGCCGGCTTCTCCAAGGCCCTCGTGGAGCTCGAGGGGCTCCTCACGGCGCGCGCCGCGGCGCTGTAGCGCTGACGCGTGTAGAGTGCAGGTTCTCGGTCCAGCGGGGGCATCGGTGCGCGGTGCGCGTGGATAGGGTGGGGCGCGCGGTGCGCGGCGCGGGGCGGGGGCACGGGGGCGGAACGCGCGGGGGCCACCGCGTGGGTGGGGCTTTCGTCCGCGGGCGGGCCCCTCCGAAACTCGGCGTCGTTCCGCGCGGTGTGTGGGGCCGGATGACGGCCTGTGAGGGCGTGGCGCTTGGGAGCGCGCGGGAACGACGACCTCGGACAGTCGGATCCTCCCACCCGCGGCCGAAAGCCCCAGCCACGCTCTGGGCTCGCGCGCGGGGGAGAGGGGAAGAGAGGGAGGAGGGGAAGAGAGGGGAGGAGGGGGAAGAGAGGGGAAGAGAGGGAGGGAGAGGGAGAGGGAGAGGGAGAGGGAGAGGGAGAGCCTCGCTTCAGCTCCCTCGGTACGTGGAATACGCGTACGGACTCACCAGGAGCGGTACGTGGTAGTGCGCCTCCGGATCGCGTATCTGGAAAGACACCGACACCTCGGGGTAGAAGCACTCCAGGCCTTGAAGGTGGTAGTAGGCCGTGGTGTCGAACGTGATGCGGTAAATGCCGACTTCAAGCTGCCCCTCGGGCACGAGGTCGCGAATGCGTCCGTCGGTGTCGGTCATTCCCCCGCCCACGCGGGAGAACACGTCGTTCGCCTTCTTTTCCAGTGAGACGGGCACACCCGCCGCGGGCTTGCCCAGCGAGGTGTCGAGGATGTGGGTCGAGACGGAGCGCATGAAGAGTCCTGTTCTCGCCGCGCGCGGGGCGGCGTGGCGTGAGTCGAGTGGAGCGAGTGGCGTGGGCTATTGGCCGCGGACGAGCTTCTCGAGGCGGAGCTCTGTGATCTTGCGCTGCTCCTCGGCCGCAGCTCGCAGCTCGACCTCCGGCGTGTTCGCCATGCGCGCGAGGGCGATGGCGAGCAGCTCTTCGGCGGTCTTGCCCGTGGCGCACACGATGTAGATGCGACCGAACCGCTCGCGGTAGCGGACGTTCACCTCGGCGAGCGCGAGCCGCGTCGCCTCGGCGGCCTCCGGCACTTGCGCTTGCTCGCCGCTGCTCCACGAGGCCGAGCGCTGGGTCTGCGGTCCCTCGGCCTTCTTGCCGCCGATCTCGGGGTGCGCGCGGAACGCCTCGTCCCAGTCGCCTTCGCCGAGCGCGCCCCACGCAGCCGCGGCCTTCGCCTTCATGGCCTCGAGGCTCGCGAACGGGCGCGCGGCGGCCATCTGGGTGGCGAAGGCGGTCGCGCCGCAGCAGCTGCGGAAGGTGGCCTCCGCGTCGATCGTGGAGAGCGCGTTCACGCGGGCCAGGCCGTCGGCGTCGCGTAACTGTTCTGAATCGTTCATGATGTCAGGACCTCTGGGTGCGCGTGAGCCAGGCGCCGTGGGGGCGCCCGAGCAGCGCGCCTTCTTCGTAGATCGTCTCGCCGCGCAGGAGCGTGCGTACCACGCGGCCGGTGAGCGAGCGCCCCTCGTAGGGTGTGAGCTTGTTCTTGTGCTCGAGCTCGGCGGCGGCCACCGAGAACGCGCCCTCGGGGTCGAAGAAGCACAGATCGGCGTCGCAGCCGACCGCGATGGCGCCCTTCCGACCGGTGAGGCCCACGAGCGCGGCCGGCGCGGCGGACAGCAGGTGCGACACCTGCGCGAGCGAGAACCCGCGCGCCCGCGCCTCGGTCCACACCGCCGCGAGCCCGAGCTGGAGCGACGAGATGCCGCCCCACGCGCGCATGAAGTCGCCCGAGCCCGAGCACTTGAGGTCGACGGTGGACGGCGAGTGATCGGTCACGACCTGATCGAGCACGCCCGAGCGCAGGGCCTCCCACAGCTTGTCGCCGTTCTCGCGCTCGCGCACCGGCGGGCAGCATTTGAAGGCCGTCGCGCCGTCGGGCACGTCCTCGGCGGCGAACGTGAGGTAGTGCGGGCAGGTCTCGGCGGTGAGGGGCACGCCGGACTCCTTGGCGCGAAGCACGAGGGCGAGCGCGTCGGACGAAGAGAGGTGCACGATGTGCGCCCGCGCGCGGGTCTCGCGGCTCACGCGCACGACGAGCTCGACCGCGGCGTCCTCCGCGGTGCGCGGGCGCGAGGCGAGGAACGTGGTGTACGCGCGCGGGTCGAGGCCCGCGATAGCGCGCGCGGCCTCGTCGAGCGGGCCCGGCAGCTCGGCGTGCACGAAGAGCGGCGCGCCGACCTCCGCCAGGATGCGCATGCCCACGCGGAGCTCGGCCTCGTTCACGTGGGAGAACTCTTCGACCCCCGACTCGGCGAGGAAGCACTTGAACGCGAGCACGCCCTCGGCGAAGAGATCTTTCAGCGCGCCGGGGTTCTGCGGCACCACGCCGCCCGTGAGGCCCACGTCGACGTGCGCGCGCCCCTCGAGCGCGCGGGCCTTCGCGTGGAGGGCTTCGAGCGAGATCGTGGACGGCACGCTGTTCAGCGGCATGTCGCACAGCGTGGTGACGCCGCCCTTCGCGGCCGCGCGCGTGGCGGTCTCGAAGCCCTCCCACGACTCGCGCCCGGGGTCGTTGATGTGCACGTGCGTGTCGACCACGCCGGGGAGCACGACGAGCGACCCCGCGTCGAGCCTGGGCGCGCCTGTCGGTACGGCGGCGGGCTCGGTGAGCGCGCGTATCTGGCCGCCGACGATGTGGATCGCGCGGGGGCGGAGCTCGCCGTCGCAGAGGACACGATCACCCACGACGTAGAGCTCGCGCGATTCAGTTACGGTCAAGGCCACCTCACCGGCTGCGTAGTGTCGACGGCCAGGCCGCGCAGGGTCAAGGGTCAAGGGCTGCGAGAACCCCCGCGCCCGCTTCGCGCCTGGCCTCGCGCCGCCTCGCGCCGCCTCGCGCTACGCACGGCTCGATTTCTCGCGCGGAGCGGCTCGAGTTCTGCCAGAACAGCGAGGTGCCTCTCCCGCAGCCTCTCGCCTTCCTGTCGCCTGCCAAGGCGCTCCAGGGAAACCGCAACGCCGTCCGCGATCTCTGGGACCTCGTGTCCAGGGTGCCGGGCGGAAAACGCATCTTCGCGCGTGTCCTCGGGAAGGCTGCACCCTACACGGGAACGATCCCGTTCGACGTCGTGTCGCTCCGCCCGGGGCGATCGGAGCTCACGCTCCGCGACCGGCCCGGCGTTCGCAACCACCTCGACTGCATCCACGCCGTCGCCCTCGTGAACTTCGCGGAGGTGACGGGCAACATCGCGCTCGCCTACGGCCTCCCCGACGACGCGCGGTTCATCGTCTCGGGGCTCTCGATCGAGTACCTGAAGAAGGCGCGCGGCACCCTGCGCGGCACGTGCGAGCTGCCGCCGATCCCTTCGAGCGAGAAGCGCGAGTACGACGTGCCCGTGGTCATGCAGAACGCGGCCGGCGAGACCGTCGCGACGGCCGTGCTCCGCACGCTCGTGGGCCCGAAGAAGCGGCCGTGACGGTGTGCGTCTGCGCGGCCTTCAGTGCGCCGCGATGGCGACGAACACACCGAGCAGGCCCAGCATCGTGGCGCCGAACGACGCGAAGAAGACGTAGGCGAGCGTCGGCGGCTCGTTCCGAACCTTCTTGTTCGCGATGAACTGATTTGCCGTGCCAATGTCCGTGAAGACACCAAAGAAGTAGCGCAGTACGCGCTGCCCCGCGGAGTCCATCCAGCCCGCGTTCGTCGCGAGCCAGCTGCGCATCATCCACCCGGTGAGGCGCGCGGTGATCGCGCCCGCGACGAGGATCACGAAGAAGAAGGTCAAGATTGCGTCCATGGTCGAGCCCTCGCTTTGGGGATCCTACGCGGATTCTGCGCGAAGCTTCCCTGGTGGCGAAGACTTGCGGCTTCCGTCGTCGCCGTCCTTGCCGTGTGCTTGGAGGTCTACGGGGCCCGCTGAGCCTCATGACCTGGCGAGACCTGGATCGCGGGCTACTCGGCGGCGCGCGGCCAGCTATTCGGCGGCGCGCGCGCCGGCCCCCTCGGCCCGCTCCCGCTCGCGCTTCACCGCGTGGAAGAGGGCCTCGTGGGTGGCGGGGCACCCGAGCGCCACGGGGCCCTTCTCGCCCCCGCCGAACGCCGCCACGGCGTCGCGCAGCGCCTCGCGCACCGCGATGGCCAACATGAGCGGCGGCTCGCCCACGGCCTTGCTGCCGTGGATGGTGCCCTTCTGGCCGGCGTCGGGGAGCAGCGTGACGTGAAACTCCACCGGCGCGTCGCCGATCGACGGGATTTGGTAGGTGCTTGCGGAGTGCGCGAGGAGGCGCCCCTTCGCGTCCCACTTGAGCTCCTCGCCGGTGAGCCACCCCATGCCCTGCACGAACGCCCCCTCGACCTGGCCGCGGTCGATCTGGGGGTTCAGGCTGTCGCCCACGTCGTGGAGGATGTCGACCCGCCGCACGAGCTTCATGCCCGAGTAGCCGTCGACCTCCACCTCACACACCGCGGCGCCATAGGCAAAATAGTAAAACGGTTTCCCGCGGCCCTTGGCGCGATCGTAGCCAATCCCCGGAGTGCGGTAGAAGCCCTGCGCGGACAAGTTGACCTGCGCCAGATAGGCCCTCTCGGCCACCTCGCCGAAGGGGACGGCGTGCTCGCGCTGGTCCTCGGCGAACACGAGCCCCTCGGCGAACACCATCGCCGCGGCGGGGACGGGCATCGGGCGGCCGGCGCGCTTCTCGATCATCTGGGCGGCCACCTCGGCGAGGCGCTCGCGGAGGGTGACGCACGCGGCCTTTACCGCCGCGCCGTTCAGGTCGGCGCCGCTCGAAGCCGCCGTGGCCGAGGTGTTCGGAACCTTGTCGGTCTGGGTCTTCATGACGCGCACGCTCTCGGCCGACACGCCGAGCTCGCGCATCGCGACGCCGCGGAGCTTCGTGTAGAGGCCCTGACCCATCTCGGTGCCGCCGTGGTTCACGTGCACCGTGCCGTCGCGGTACACGAGCACGAGCGCGCCGGCCTGGTTCAGGAACGTGGCCGTGAACGAGATCCCGAACTTCACCGGCGTCACCGCGAGGCCGCGCTTCACGCGCGGGCTCTCCGCGTTCCACGCGTCGACCGCGGCGCGCCGGTCGGCGAACCCCGCCGAGCGGAGCAGCTCGGGCCAGATGCGCCCGATGCGGTTGTCGTCGAGGTGCTGGCCGTAGTGGGTGGTGTTGGTCTCGCCCTCCCCTCGGTAGAGGTTGCGCTCGCGCACGACCTCGGGCCGGAGGCCGAGCGTGCGCGCCACGCGGTCGAGGATGTCCTCGATCACCACCATGCCCTGCGGCCCGCCGAAGCCTCGGAACGCGGTGTGCGACACGACGTTGGTCTTGGCGACGCGCCCCGAGAACGCCACGGCCGGGAGGTAATACGCGTTGTCGAGGTGGAAGAGCGCGCGGTCGCAGATCGACTCCGAGAGGTCGAGCGCCCACCCCCCGTCGGAGACGAGGTCGACCACCGCGGCGAGCACGCGGCCGTCGGCGTCGAAGCCCACGCGGAACCTCCCGAGGAACGGGTGCCGCTTGCCCGTCAGCGCCATGTCGACGTCGCGATCGAGCTGCACCCTCACCGGGCGCTGCGTGACCTTCGCGGCGAGCGCGACGAGCGCCGCGAAGCCGTTGCCTTGGGTCTCCTTGCCACCGAACCCGCCGCCCATCCGCGGCGCCCTCACGACGACCTTGCTCCGCGGCAGGTGGAGCACGTGGGACACCACCGCCTGCACCTCCGAGGGGTGCTGGGTCGACGAGGTGACGACCACGTCGCCGTCGTCGCCCCACTCGGCCCACGCCGCGTGCGACTCGAGGTAGAAGTGCTCCTGGCCGCCGATCTCGAGCTCGCCCGCGAGCGCGTGGGGCGCGCTCGCGAGCGCCGCTTGGGCGTCGGCGCGGCGGATCACGTGCGGTGTGTTGTGGAAGCTGTCGGCGGCGATCGCGGCGCGGAGATCGAGCACCGCCGGAAGGGGTTCGTAAACGACGTTGACCTTCTTCGTGGCGAGCTTCGCCGCGTCGCGAGACTCGGCCACCACGAGGGCGACCATGTGCCCGACGAAGCTCACCTCGCCGCCCTCGGGCGCGAGGAGGGTCTCGTCGTGGCGCACCGCGCCCACGTCGTTCATGCCGGGGATGTCGCGCGCCGTGAGCACGGCCACGACCCCAGGGTGGGCCAGGGCCGCCGAGGCGTCGATCGCCACCACCTTCGCGCGCGCGTGCGGTGACGACACGGGCCACACCTCCAGCATGCCGCGGCGCGCGGCCTCGTCGTCGACGTAGAGCGCGGTGCCGGTGACGTGCCCGGTGGCGCTCTCGTGGAGCAGCTCGAAGCTCGACGCCTTGCAGCTCGGCGCCCGCGCAGCGTCGGCGTCCGCCGACCTCGCGAAGGTGAGCACCTCGTCTTGTGCGGCGCTCGACACGCCCGCGTGGAGCTTCTCGAACAGGCTCGCGACGAGCTCGGCGCGGAAGGCCTTCCCCGAACGCACGTCGTCGAGGGGCGTGAACTCCTCCCGCAGCACAGCGGCCACGTCACGCACGGTCTCCGCGTTCCACGGCCTTCCGACGAGCGCGGCGGACGCCTTCGTCGCGAGGACGGGGGTCGCGGCCACGCCACCGTACGCGAGGCGCGCCGAGGTGACGAGCCCGGCCTCGTCGAGCTCGATCGCGAAGCCCGCGGCGACGATGCTGATGTCCATCTCGCGGCGCTTCGACACCTTGAACGAGTCGGCCACCCGGCGGCCGTTGACCCCGGCGCCCGCGGCGGGGCGTGCGGGACGAGGGATGGTCACCGCGCGCACGAGCTCGTCTGGCGCGAGCACGGTCTTGCGGTAGCCCACGAAGAAGCCCTCGAGCGGGAGCGTGCGCTCGCCGCGCGGCGAGGCCAGCGTGATGGTGGCGCCGAGCGCGAGGAGCACGGGCGCCATGTCGCCGATGGGCGAGGCGGTCACGAGGTTCCCGGCGAGGCTCGCGCGGTTGCGCACCTGCCGCGAGGCGAACGCGAGCAGCATCTTCTTCAGCTCGGGCAGCTCGGCGCCGATCGCGTCCTCGAGCTCGGTGAGCGTCGCGGCCCCGCCGACCACGAAGGCCTCGTCTGTGCGCGTCACTCGCCGGAGCTCGGTGACGCCCTCGGTCGAGACCAACATCGCGTAGCGGCGATCGTGCTTGTTCACGTAGACGCCGATCTCGGTCGCGCCGCACACGAGCTCGGCCTCGGGGTGGGCCGCGCGCACCGCCAAGAGCTCGGCGAGCGACGTCGGGCGCAGGAAGCGCTGCGCGTTCGCCTCGTAGTCGAGGGCGGGCGGGTCGACGCTGGCGGTCGAGCCCGCGCCCGCGCCCGCGCTCTTCAGGCGCAGCTGGAAGAGATCGTCACCCGGCGAGGCGGCGCGGTGCGCGCGCGCGGCCACCATCGCGTCGCGGATGGGCCGGTAGCCGGTGCAGCGGCAGAGGTTGCCGTTCAGCTGATCGAGCAGCTGCGCGTCGCTCTGGATGTCGTCGCGGTAGTACGCCTCGAACATCGAGCCGATGAAGCCCGGCGTGCAGTAGCCGCACTGCGAGCCGTAGCGCTCCACCATGGCCGCCTGCACGGGGTGCAGCGCCTCCGGAGTGCCGATGCCCTCCACGGTGACGACCTCGCGGCCCGCGACCATGGGCAGCAGGGTGATGCACGCGTTCACCGCGCGGTACGTGGGCCGCTGCGCGTGATCGCGCTCGACGACGAGCACCGTGCAGGCGCCGCAGTCGCCCTCGGCGCAGCCCTCCTTCGTGCCCGTCTTGCCGGTCGCGCGGACGTACTGGAGCAGCGTGGTGTGGGTCGACTCGCCGGAGACGGTGACGAGCCGCCCGTTGAGGGTGAACGTGAAGGACGACGCGGGCATGAGGCCGACTTTACCCGGAATTTGCGGAGCGCCACGCCGGGATCCGACCGGTGGCGCGCGGGCGGCCCGGGCGAAACGGCCGGCGCCGTTGTAGGATGGCCAGATGCGCTCCTCCTCCCGGCCGCTCTCCGCGGCGACGCTTCCGCTTGTGCTCGCGCTCTCCCTGGGCGTCGCGAGCGCCTGCGGCGGTGAGTCGCCCGCGCCGATCACCACCGAGCCGCCCGCGCCGGCGCCGGCGCCCTCCCCGTCCGCCACCACCGAGCCGCCGCCTCCGGAGGAGGACGCGGCCCCGCCGCCGCCGCCCGCGCCCGCGCTCCCTTGCCTCGAGGACCTCACGAAGCGCGGGTTGCGCTTCGCCAAGGCCACGGCCCGCGGCCTCGTCGACGCCGTGACCGTGCCCGCGCCCATCAACGGCATCATCTTCACCACCGACGCCGCCAGCGACAAGCCCACGACGCAGCCCATGGCCTGCGAGTTCGTGCGCACTCTGTGGGCGTTCGCCGACGTGCTGAAGGCCAAGGGCGTCCGCAAGGTGGGCACCCTCGGCTCGTATTGTTACCGCTGCTGCTGCGCGTGGAGCGAGACCAACTTCTGCCGCGGGCCGAGCGATCCCGAGCCCAACTGCGGCACGAACGGCTACTCGAACCACTCGTTCGGGCGCGCGGTCGACGTGCGATACCTCACGATGGACGACGGCCGGGTGTTCGACATCAACAAAGACGCCGACTTCAAGGCGACCTCGGGTGGCACCTGCACGGGCGCCCGGGCCTCCCAAGTGGGGACGAGCAAGCTCCTTTACGATCTCGTGTGCGAGGTCGCCGAGAAGAAGATCTTCAGCACCATCCTGACTCCCAACTACAACTCGGATCACCGCAACCACTGGCACATGGATACGGGCCAGTCGGGCACCCCCAAGGGGACCACTGTGCGGTCGCTCGAGCCGCTGGGCGTCGACGTGGGCGAGCACCCAGACGCCTGCGGCGAGTAGGCACGACTCGCCGGCCCCGTGCCCCTCAAGGGCGCCCCAGCCCGCGGCGAAACGCGACGAGCTCCGCCGCGATCGACACGGCGATCTCGTCGGGGAGGCGCGCCCCGATGGGCAAGCCGACCGGCATGCGCACGCGCGCCGCGTCGGCCTCCGAGAAGCCGCGGTGGAGCAGGCGCTGGCGCGTGCGCTCGGCCTTCGCGCGGCTCCCGACGCCCCCGATGAACACGAAGTCACGGCGCAGGCCCCACTCGATCGCGCGCTGGTCGGCCTGGTGGTCGTGGGTCATCACGAGGAGCACGCCGCGCGAGGGCACCGCCGCGCCGAGCTCGTCGTACGCGCCCACGAGCGAGGTCACGCCGGCCAGGCGCCCGTCTTCGCCCCACGCGTCGCGCTCGTCGACGACGGTGACCGCGAAGCCGAGCCGCGCGAGCAGCGGCGCGGTCGCCGTGGCCACGTGGCCTCCGCCCACCACGAGGCACGACACGAGCCCCGCGATGGGCTCGAGCAGCACCGACACGCGGCCGCCGCAGCACATCCCGAGCTCGGCGCCGAGGCGGAGCTCGCGGACCTCGGGGCGGGGCGGCGGATCCGAGAGGAAGGTCGCGAGGGCCGCCAGCACCTCGCGCTCCACGGCGCCGCCCCCCACGGTGCCCACCGACGTGCCGTCGTCGCACACGTAGAGCTTCTGCCCAGGGGTGGAGGGCGCCGACCCGTGGCGCTCGAGCACCGTGGCCATCGCCCCGGCCCGGCCCGCGCTGGCGCGGCGGGAGGCTACCTCGAGCACCTTGGCGGCGGTCGCGGCCTCGGGCACGAAGTCGACGCTGCCTCGGCGCGGGGGCTCGGACGGTGGGGCCATCGCACCCCACTACGCGATTCCTGGCGCAGCGCAACGACCGGGCGGTTATCCTGGGGCCGTCGCGGCGGGGTGGCCCCAACGCGGCGGTGGAAGGTCGCGATGAATACGAGCCGCTTGGATCCGAGTCAGGTGATGGTGATGATCCTCGCGGGGGGCGAGGGCAAGCGCCTGCACCCGCTCACCTTCGACCGCGCGAAGCCCGCCGTGCCCTTCGGCGGCCGCTACCGCATCATCGACATCGTCCTCTCCAACTTCGTGAACTCGGGGCTCACGCGCATCAAGATCCTGACGCAGTACAAGCGCGTCGCTCGAGGAGCACATCGCGCGCGTCTGGCGGCTCTCGCCCATCCTCGACCAGTACATCGAGGCCATCCCCGCGCAGCAGCGCACCGGCAAATCGTGGTTCCGGGGCTCGGCCGACGCCGTGTACCAGTGCCAGCACGTCATCACCGACGAGCAGCCCGAGAACGTGTGCATCTTCGGCGGCGATCACGTCTACAAGATGAACATCCGCCAGATGCTCGACGCGCACGCCGCGCGCCGCGCAGACGCGACCGTCGCCGCCATCCCCGTGCCGAAAGCAGAGGCCCGGGAGTTCGGTGTGCTCGAGACCGACGCCGACGGGCGCATCGTGGCCTTCCACGAGAAGGTCGCCGATCCGCCGGAGATGCCCGGCCGCCCGGGGTTCTGCCTGGCGTCGATGGGTAACTACGTGTTCCGCACGGAGGCCCTGATGGATGCGCTCTACACGGACACGGGCCTCGAGGACAGCAAGCACGACTTCGGCCACGACATCCTCCCCGCCATGGTGAAGGAGGGGCTCGCGATCTTCGCGTACGACTACAAGACCAACACTGTGCCCGGCGAAGACCCCGAGCAGCCCGCGTACTGGCGCGATATCGGCACGCTCGAGGCGTACTGGGAGGCCCAAATGGACCTCATCAGCATTCACCCGGCGTTCAACCTCTACAACCAGCACTGGCCTATTCGCACGGGCGCCACGCACGATCCACCGGCGAAATTCGTGTTTCGCGACGCCGCCCAGGCGCGTGTGGGCATCGCCACCGACTCGCTCGTGTCGCACGGGTGCATCATCTCGGGCGGGCGTATCCACCGCAGCGTGCTCAGCGTCGGCTGCCGTATCAACTCGTTCAGCGAGGTGGAGGAGTCGGTGCTCTTCGAGAAGGTGCAGATCGGCCGCCACGCGAAGATTCGCCGGTGCATCATCGACAAAGACGTGGAGATCCCCGCCGGCATGGAGATTGGCTACGACACCGAGGCCGACAGGCGCCGGTTCTTTGTCACCGAGACAGGCCTCGTCGTCATCCCGAAGCGCGCGAAGCTCCTCGGCGACGGGTCGATGCGCGTGGTCGAGCCGGGGTAGGCGTGGACTTGAGGACCGGCCGCGACCGCACGGTGATCGTCGGCGACGTGCACGGCTGCCGACGCGAGCTCGAGTGGCTGCTCGAGCTCCTGCGGTTCGGCACGGGCGATCGCCTGGTGTTCGTGGGCGATCTCGTCGCGCGCGGGCCCGACTCGCTCGGCGTGCTCGCCCTCGCGCGTGAGAAGGGCGCGGTGCTCGTGCGCGGCAACCACGAAGAGCGCGTGCTCCGCGAGCGCGCCGCGATCGCGCGCGGCGCGGAGCCCGCGGGGAAGCCGCACCGGGCGCTCGCCGAGGCGCTGCGGCCCGCCGACTGGGTGCTCCTCGAGACCTCGCCGCTCACCCTCGCGCTCCCGGAGCACGGCCTCACGGTGGTCCACGGGGGCGTCGACCCGACCCGCCCGCTCGACGCGCAGGACGCGTCCACGCTGCTGAACGCGCGGCACGCCCGCGACAGCGAGGGCAACAAGGTGCTTTGGGGCGAGGCGTACGGTGGCCCCGAGCAGCTCGTCTTTGGGCACAACGCGATCGAGAAGCTCCAGCTCCACCCGTTCGCCACCGGGCTCGACACCGGGTGTGTCTACGGCGGGCGGCTCACCGCGCTCGTGCTCGAGGCCGGCGAGCGTATTCCCGCCGACCTCGAGGCGCGTCGCGCGCGCCTCGTGTCGGTGCCGGCCGAGCGCGTGTGGTTCGAGCCGGGCGAGGGCAGGGCAGGGGCGAGGGCAGGGGCGAGGCGTGACCGTGTCGGGGGTGAGGGACAGGACATCGGTAACAGAACGAGCGATGGATCTCGGGGTGCTTGTCAAGGAGCGCCTCGAGCGTCTGGCGCTCCCAGTAGTCTGGGGTGAGCCCCTGCTTCGTGAATTGGGGCACCACCTCCGTGTCCCACTTCTGCTTGTCCGTCGTGTTGAAGGCCGCGTTCGTGACGAGTCGCCGGTGCGTCACGCCCTGCCACTGGGCATGTCGAGCGTGCCCGGGTTGACGGTAGCCCTCGATCTGGGCGGCTTCCTTCTTCGCGTCGCGGATCGCGCTCGCGGCCGACCCGCTCTCGTGATGCTTCGCCTGAAAGACGCGCGTGCCGTCGCCGGATCGTGCGTCTTGCCCACCATCCTTGCCTCGTCGGCCAAGGAGCGCGGCCTTGGGATCCTCGAAGTAGACGATAGTCGTCGCGAGCGCCTCGAAGGTCGCACCGCTGGTGATGAAGGCCCACTTGCGCTCAGCCATGATGAGCTCCGGGCGGTTGGTTCGCGCCGAAGAGCAGGGTCAGCGGCGCGAAGTCGATACGCCGGCGAGCCCGGAGGCCCTTGAAGTTCTCGTTCACGACCGAGGTCAGCACGATGCCCTCATCGGCGGCCCCCGCGCTTCGCGGCGAGCTTCGCCTGGCCTTCCGCGGTCAGCCGGTAGCGCTGGAGGCGGCTGTTCGGCTTGTCGGGGATTGTCATCTCGATGAGTCCGCCCGCGAGCGCCGGGTTGATGTAGCGCTCGCGCAGGTGGGTCTTGTCCCGTAGCTTCAGATGCGCGCGTAGCCCGGCCCCATCGAGGTCCCCTCCAGCGAGAGCGACGAGAAGTCGCTCCACGGGATCGCCGAGTGGTGGGGTGAGTGGTGGGGTGAGTGGTGGGGTGAGTGGTGGGGCGACAGGTCGCCCGTCGCTGACTTCACCGCGGGGTCGGATACGGTCGGCGTCAGAGGTCGGGTTCACCCACGCCCACTTGATCCATACGCCGTTGCCGTCCGACTCGACTTTCGGCTCGGGCGTTCCTTGTTCGCGGCACGCCTCGGTGATGCGCTCGTAGCCGCGCCCCCACGCCTCGATGAGCCCGCTTCGAAAGAACGCACTGGCGATGTCGGGGTTGTGGGGTTGCGACGTGTGCCGCTCAAGCAGCGTCTTCGCCGTCCAAGAAGGCGGGAGAGGGCCGGCGTTCCAGATCGATAGGCGGTCGGTCTCTACGCGGATCTGGATCGGGTTGCCCGAGCTGTAGTCCTTGTGAATGAGCGCGTTGAGCAAGGCTTCGCGCATCGCCTCGCGAGGGATGGGGAACGTCTCGGTTCGCGCGATCCCTCGGTAGCCGATCCAGGCCACCATGTACTTCGTGAAGATCAGCTCCAGGGTTTTGTCCATCTGCGAGAACAGGTCCCCATGCACCTCGTCGTGGTAGGCGAGATCGGCACCGCCTCGGAACATTCCGAGCTTCACCCACGCACCGGTCACCCAGCGCTCGGGATCCTCGTCGAAGAGCAGGAGCGCGGCCCGCTTGAGCATCCCATTCTCGGTGAGCCGCAGCTTCTCGATCAGCTCCGCGCGGGACGCCGACAGCGCGCCGGGTGGGAGCCGGGCGCTCCCGCGCGCGTAGCCCTTGAAGCGGTTGAAGGCCTCGGCGCTCAGGTCCTGGACCGCTATGTTGGGAACTGGCGCGCCGTCCCAGTGACGGCCGAACTTGCGCAGGAGGAACGTCGAGAGCGCGTTGCCCGTGAGCTGTTGCTTGGTGCTGCCCGAGCGGAAGTGGTACTCGCCTCTGTAGCTGATGGGCGTCGGCGAGGCCTCGACGACCAACTCGATGAGGTCCTTGCCCTTCTTGGTGACGGCGCGCACCGGCACCACGAGGCCGAGTGTGTCGCGGATCTTGTTGGGCAGATCGACCAGCAGCCGATCCGCATCCTCTGCACCGACAGGCTCTCCCTTGTCGCTCATGCCGATGACGAGCGTGCCGCCGTCGGCGTTCGCGAAGCCGCACAGCCACCTCAGATACTCGTCGCGCCACGACTCCTTCCACTCGACGAGGTGCGTCTCGCCAGATTGTCTCCGCGCCGTGGAGACGTTCTTGGCGGCAGCCGCGCGGGCGCCTTGTGCAAGGGGGACTTTCACAATCGCGGCCTTCGAGGCCGGGTTCTTGCCGCGCGAGGTCGTCACGGTGCGGTCTCCTTGCCGGCGCTCGTGTCAGCTGTGTCAGCGCCCCAGCCAGGGGAGTGCGGCTTCCGGATCATGTCAGTCCCCGACAGCATAGCCTCGACCTCCGCCGTGCGCGCGCTCGCAAACGGAGTGGACGAGGCGTCGGCGGGGCGGTCATCGGGTCACTCCGCGCCAGGAGGAGCCGCAGCCAAGGTCGCCCACCTAGCACGCGCTCACCGCGGAGGAACCCGAGGCGGAACGCCCCGTGTAGAAGACAGACGCGTGCGCCACGTCCGCGAGCTGGGCTCCCGTGGCGAGCCCTTCGCCGAGCCCGAACACACGCGTGGGGCTCGCGGCGGCGAGCACCCCGGCGACCTGGGAGCCTTGCGTGACCTCGGTCATGACGCGGGCGCGGGCACGTCGCGCACGACGACACGCCGTGTCTCGCGTCCACGTGTGCTTGACGTCGCGCGCCTCGGGCGCTTCCCTTGCCGCGTGACCGAAGCCCTTCCTGCCCCCGCCGCCCCCGCCCCCGCCGCCCCCGCCCCCGCCGCCCCCGCCGCCCCCGCCGACACGCTCGCCGACCTGCTCGCGTTCCTCCACGCCTCGCCCACGCCGTACCACGCCGCCCGGGCGGCCGCGGAGCGCCTCACCGCCGCGGGCTTCCGCGAGCTCGACGAGCGGGAGCCTTGGGACGAGGTGCGCGAGGGCGGACGCTTCTTCGTCACCGCCGGCGGCACCACGGTGCTCGCGTTCGTGGTGCCCCGCGGCGGCAAGCTCCGCGGCTACCGGATCGTGGGCGCGCACACCGACAGCCCCAACCTGCGCCTCAAGCCTCGGCCCGACTACATGAAGGAGGGCTACGCGCAGCTCGGGGTCGAGGTGTACGGCGGGGTGCTCCTGAACTCGTGGCTGGACCGCGACCTCGGCCTCGCCGGCCGCCTCACAGTGCGCGAGGCGGGCGGGGGCCTCGGCTCACGGCTCGTCCGCGTCGATCGGCCCATCTGCCGTGTGGCGCAGCTCGCCATCCACCTCGATCGCGAGGCCAACGAGGGGCTGAAGCTGAACCGCCAAGAGCACCTCGCGCCGCTCTTCGGGCTGGGCGAAGGCGAGGGCGCGCTCGCGCTCGCCGCGAGAGAAGCGGGCGTTGCGCCGGGCGACGTGCTCGGGCACGACCTCATGCTCTTCGACGTGACGCCGCCGACGCGCGGCGGTCGGTCCGGGGAGCTGTTCTTCTCGGGGCGGCTCGACAACCTCGCGATGTGTCACGCCGGCATCTCGGCGCTGATCCGCTGCGCGGACGCGGCGCTCGAGGGCGACGTCGCGCCGCTCGCCGCGCTGTTCGATCACGAGGAGATCGGCAGCGAGAGCGCGCTCGGCGCCCACTCGTCCCTGCTCCCCCGCGTGCTCGAGCGCATCGGGCTCGCGCTCGGGCTCAACGGTGGACACACCCGCGAGGCGCACCTCCGCGCGCTCGCGGGCTCGCTCTGCGTCTCGGCCGACATGGCGCACGCCGTGCACCCCAACTACGCCGACCGGCACGAGGCCCGGCACCGCCCCGCGCTGAACGGCGGCCCGGTCGTGAAGACGAACGCGCAGCAGCGCTACGCGACGAGCGGGGCGACGGCGGCCTTGTTCCGCGCGCTGTGCCAGAAGGTCGACGTGCCGGTGCAGGAGTACGCCCACCGCACCGATTTGCCATGCGGCTCCACGATCGGGCCGATCACGTCGACCCTCTTGGGCGTTCCCACCGTCGACGTGGGCAACCCGATGCTCAGCATGCACTCCGCGCGCGAGCTCGGCGGCTCGGAAGACCCGGAGCGCATGACGCGCGTAATGCATGCATTCTACAACTACAACGAGCGATAGCCCGGAGGTTCGCGGGCGGAGGCGAGGCGTCGCGCTCGCGCCCGTCCTCGCCACGGCCCTCGCGGCAGTGCTCGCCGCGGGCGTGGGCTGCAAGAGGAGGCCGCCGGCCGCCGGCGACGCGTGCGTGGGCGCGCAGATCGAGTGCACGTCTCCGAGCCGCGCGCTCCTCTGCGAAGGGAGCGGCCGCTTTCGCGAGAGCCCCTGCCGCGGCCCCAAGGGGTGCGAGGGCGGCGCCGCGCCCGCGTGCGACGTGTCGATCGGGAAAGCGGGGGATCCGTGCGAGGTCGTCCCCGGGCGTCCGCCGCGCGCCGCGTGCACGGAGGACGGGCGCACGGCCCTCGTCTGCCGCGACGGCGCCCTCGCCCCCACCTTCGACTGCACGAAGCTCGACTGCCACCTCGACGGCGCTCAGCCCGCGTGCGGCGCGATGACCGCGGTCGCGGGCTACGTGTGCGGCGTCGAGGGCGGCGCCGTGTGCGGCGAGGATCAGCGCTCGATCCTGCGGTGCGTGAGCGGCCGCTTCGTGCGCTATCTCGGCTGCCACGGCAAGCTCGGGTGCACAGGAGCGGTCGACCCGCCGTGTGACGACACGGTGGCCGCGGTGGGCGATCCGTGCGCGCAGTCGGGCTTCGTCGTGTGCTCCGAGGACGGCCGCGCGGAGCTCATCTGCAAGAACGGCCGGTTCACCGAGTCGCGCGCGTGCCCGCGGTCCGGGTGCGAGGTCACCGACATCGCGCGCAAGCGCATCGAGTGCCACTGAGCCATGGCGAGCTCGTTCGCCGCGCGCGCCCGGAGGCGGCTCGCCCCGCTCGTCCCGCTCGCGCGGAGGCTCGGGACGGCGCGCGCCTGGCTCGTCCGCGAGCGGCGCCGCGTGGTCCGGGCCCTCGCGCTCGTCGCGCTGTCGCCCGTCCTGTTCGTGGTGGTGCTCGCGGCGTTCACCCCGCTGCCCGCCGAGCTCCGTGAGCCGGCGGCCCCCTCCCTCCGCGTCGCGAGCCGCGGCGGGGCGCTGCTCCGCGAGGTGCGCGCCGACGACGGGGCCCGCGCGAGGCCGCTCTCGCGAGGCGACATCCCCGCCCACGTGCGCGACGCCGTGCTCGCCGCGGAGGACCGGAGCTTTTACTGGCATCCGGGCGTAAACCCGCTCGCGGTCGCGCGGGCCGCCGCGAGCAACCTGTGGCATCGGCGCGTCGTGTCGGGCGCCTCGACCCTCACCATGCAGCTCGCGCGCACCCTGCGACCGCGCAAGAAGAGCCTCTGGGGCAAGGTGACCGAGGCGGCCCTCGCGCTGCGCATCGAGGCCTCGCTCTCAAAAGATCAGATCTTGGTCGAGTACATGAACCGGATCGCCTACGGCCCGAACCTCCGCGGGTACGGCGCGGCGAGCCAGGCGTACCTCGGCAAGGCCCCGGCCGAGCTCTCGGTCGCCGAGGCCGCGCTCATCGCGGGGCTGCCGAGGGGCCCCTCGCTGTACGCGGTCTCGAAGCGCCCCGTCCTCGCGAAGCGACGCCGCGATCGGGTGCTCTCGCGCATGGTGGAGGCGGGGACCCTCGACGCCGACGCGCGCGAGCGCGCCGCCGCGGAGCCCATCGTCACGGCGCTCGACAAGCCCGCGTTCGGCGCGCCGCACTTCGTGCGCGGCCTCGTGGCGGGCGCCCTCGCCGCCGAGCAGCCCGGGCTCGCGGAGGCGCTCGGCGACCGCACGAACCTCTCCGATCTCACGACCACGCTCGACCCCGAGCTCCAGCGCGCGGCCGAGGCCGCCGTCACGACGACCCTCGCCGGGCTGCGCGACAAGCGCGTGACCGCCGCGGCCGTGGTGGCGCTCGACAACGCGACCGGCGACGTGCTCGCGTGGGTCGGCTCTCCCGACTTCCACGACGCGGTCGCGCTCGGGCAGAACGACGGCGTGGTGGCGCTCCGCCAGCCGGGCTCGTCGCTCAAGCCGTTCGTGTACGGCGAGGCGATGGAGCACCTCGGCTGGACGGGCGCGACGCTCCTGCCCGACCTCGAGCTCCACGTCCCGTTGCCGGGTGGCGGCGACTACGTGCCGCACGACTACGACACCCGCCAGCGCGGGCCGACGCGCCTCCGCGAGGCGCTCGGCAACTCGCTCAATATACCTGCGGTCTACACGATTCAGCAGCTGGGCACCCAGCGCGTGCTCGACCGGCTCCGCGCCCTCGGGTTCGGCACGCTCACCGAAGACGCGGCGCACTACGGCCCCGCGCTCGCCCTCGGCGACGGCGAGGTCCGCCTGCTCGACCTCGCGCGGGCGTACGCGATCCTGGCTCGCGGCGGCATGGCGAGGCCTACGCGGCTCGTCCGCCAGGTGACGCGCGGCGGGCGCTCCGCCGAGCTTGGGCCGGGCCCGGCCACGCGCGTCCTCGACGAGCGCGTCGCGGCGATGCTCACCGACATCCTCAGCGACAAGGCGGCGCGCATGTCGGCGTTCGGCGACCAGAACGTGCTCGAGCTCGAGTTCGACGTCGCCGCGAAGACCGGCACCTCGAAGGGCTACCGCGACAACGTCGCCGTCGGCTACACGCGCGAGCTCACGGTCGCCGTCTGGGCGGGGAACTTCGACGGTTCGCCCATGGCCGACGTGAGCGGCATCACCGGCGCGGGGCCCATCTTCCGGTCGGTGATGGAAGCCGGCATGGACCTCCGCCGCGCGACGAAGCGCGACGCGCGCTTGTCGCTTGGCGACGACGCGGCGCGGCTCGGGCTCGAGCGCACGGCGGTGTGCGCGGTGTCGGGCGAGATCCCCGGGCCGGGCTGCACCCACCGCGTCCACGACTGGCTGCCGCGGGGCTCGGCCGAGCATGGCGTGCCCTGCTCCATCCACGAGCTCGTCGCGATCGACGTGCGCAACGGCCTGCGCGCCGGCCCGGCGTGCGCTCGCGGTGTCACCGAGGAGCGCGTGTTCGAGCGCTGGCCTACGCCGTACGTCGAGTGGGCGGAGCGCACCCGCCGGCCGCGCGCGCCGAGCGACAGCTCGCCGGCGTGCCCCGTCGAGGCCGCGCCCGACGCCGACGCGCCGCGGGCGCCGCGCGTCACGTACCCGTTCGATGGCGCGCGGTTCGTGGTCGACCCGGACCGCCCGCGCGATCTCCAGGTGCTCGAGGTGCGCGTGGAGCCCGACGCGCGCGACGTCGAGCTCCGCGTGGACGGTGCGCCTCTCAAGGGGCGAGGGTGGCCGCTCGCGGTCGGTGCCCACACGCTCACCGCGCACCGCGGCGCGCTCAGCGGCCCGCCGGTGCACGTCACGGTGCGCTGAGACGATATGTCTCATCTATCGTCGACCATGGGCGCGCCTGTCGCCCCGGCGGGTGACGCCGTCGCCACGCCCGCGCGAAATCGCCCGACGCGGGAAGCGGAACGAGCCGTTGTCGCGTTCAGGGCTTGCCAGTAGCTTGGCGCCGCCAGCTGCGCCTCGCGTCGAGGCGCCCGGAGTCCACATGCTTCACGATCGTCGCCTCGCGCGCCTCGGTGTCCTCGGCCTTCTCGTGCTCGCCTCCTGTCTCCACGGGCCGCGCCCCTCGGCGACGCTCGCGCCGCTCGGACCGGACGCCGCGCCGAGGCGCCAGGGACCGTTCGCCGTCGTCTTCGCGGGGCCGAAGGGCCACATCGCCGACCGCAAGCAGCCGGGGATCACGGTGCTGTTCTCGCGGGCGGTGCGGTCGGTGGAGATGTCCGAGAGCGACCGGCTGCCGGCCATCACCCTCACGACCAAGGCCGGCGCGCAGGTCCCGGGCTCGTGGCGCTGGACGGGCACGCGAGGCCTCCTCTTCACGCCCGACGGCGAGCTCCCTGGCGGCAACGATTTCGTGGTGACGGTGCCGGGCGACGTGCGCGCGCTCGACGGCGCGGTGCTCGGCAAGCCCTACACCCTGACCTTCGAGTCCGACGGGCCCTCGGTCGAGCAGCTTCGTCCGCTCGGTCCCCACGGCGTGAGCGACCGGGCGCTCCCGGCCGACGCCTCGTTCCGCGTCCAGTTCGACCAGAGCGTGGACCCGGCCGCCGTCGCCGCGGCGACGACGCTGCGCGTGTTCAAGGCCGACGGGGAGCGCGGCGAGACGGTTCGCGTGAAGGCCACCCGCGAGCCCGCGCGCGCGCTCCCCCAGGGCCCGATCGCCTCCGCCAAGCCCAGCGGAAACCCCGGCGCGAAGGCTCCCCCGACGCCCCTCCCGGTGCCGGAGTCGCACGTCGTGGTGCTCACGCCCGAGCGGCCGCTCCCGCTCGATCACCAGGTCGAGCTCACCGTCGCGAACCTCAAGGGCACCGGCGGTCCGCGCCCGATGAGCGAGCCTCACACGCGCTCCATGCGCACGCATGGCCCGCTCCGGTTCGTCGACTTCTACTGCCCCCGCATCGAGACCAAGGGCCGCTGCAGGGCCAACGGCGACCTCAAGGTGAGCCTCTCGACCCCCGTGAGCCCCGAAGAGCTCCGCGGCCACCTGCGCCTCGCCAACCTGCCGCCGCGCAAGGCGAAGAGCGGCGCCCCGGCGCGAGGCGTCGACGCGAGCATGGAGCACTGGCTGAACGTCGCGCCGAAGCTCGGCCAGCGGTACAGCGTCACGCTCACGGCCGGCATGCGCGACGTCTTCGGCCAGAAGCTCGAGCGCGACGCCACGTTCGATCTCGAGGTCGAGGCGCCGCTCACCGGCGGCGCCCCGGCGCCCCCGAAGGCCGAGGGAAAGCCCGGCGCGAAGCCGGCCGCGAAGCCCGCGCCGCCTGCGCCGCCGCCCGCGGTCGCGAAGCGCCCCGCCCCAGGTGCGCGCCCCGCCCCGGACGCGACGCGCCCACACCGTGAGCGGCTGCCCTACTCGCTCGAGCTCGCCCTCACGGGCCAGGTGCTGGAGGCGAACGTCCCGCACCGGGTGCCCATCAGCAGCGTGAACATGCCCACGTACGCCTCGCTCGCCGCGGGCCTCACGGACGACCAGGCCACGTCGTACCTGCTCGCGGGCGACAGCGCCGCCCACTTCGTCGAGAGGAACGGCCTCCGGGCGACCTGGAGGAGCCCGCAGGCGCCGGCGAACCAGCGCGCGGTCGAGTTCATCGACCTCGACGCCGCGCTCTCGGGCCGCAAGGGACGCGGCCCCGCGCTCCTCGTGCTGAGCCCGCCGGGCTCCGTCAGCGGGGGTAGCGGCCGCTCGGAGGCCTTCGTCACCGTCACCGACCTCGGCGTGACCGCGAAGCTGAGCCCCTTCGGCGGCCTCGTGTGGGTCACGCAGCTCTCTACGGGCCGGCCGGTGGCGGGTGCGTCGGTCGCCGTTCGCACGGCGAAGGGCGGCGAGGTGTTCGCCGCGGCGACCGACGCGCAGGGCCTCGCGGTCGTGCCGCTCGAGAAGTTCGATCCGGTCGCCAAGCACACGCGCGCCCAGCGCAACGAGGACGGTGACGAGGAGCCCTCCAGCGACCAGGACGCCATCCGCAAGGACGCCGCCATCGTCGTCCGCGCCGGCGACGACTGGACCGCCACGCGCGTCGAGCCGTCGGCCGTCGACCAGCGCCTCGCCTCGAGCTTCCAGCTCCTGTCACGCGAGGGTCGCTGGGCGGGAATGCTCTTCGCGGATCGTGGCGTGTTCCGACCCGGCGAGACCGCCAAGGTCTCGGGCATCGTGCGCGTGGTCGAGGGCGGGGGACTCCGCACGATCCCGGGCCGCGAGCTGCGCATTCAGCTGAAGGACCGCAACAGCGAGCAGATCTTCGACGGCCGCGCGAAGTGCGACGACTTTGGCACCTTCGCGCTCGACGTGAAGATCCCCGCGACCGCCGAGATAGGCTCCGCCACGCTGGTCGCCACGGCGCCGCCCGGCGGCCGCACCAACACGACCATAGAGGGCGATTTTCGACATGAAATCCGCATCTTGGCGTACAAGCCCAACGAGTTTAAGGTCGCCGTGGAGCCCGGCAAAGCGGCCTACGTGCGCGGCGACACGGCGGTGTTCACCACGCAGGGCGACTACCTCTACGGCGCGCCGATGGCGGGCGCCAAGGTGACCTCCACCGTGACGCGGCAAGAGGTGCCCTTCACGCCGCCGGGCATGGAGGGGTACACCGTCACCGACGACGTGTTCACGGGCGACTACCCCGACGACACGAAGGGCGCGGAGGAGGTCGACAGCCAAGAGGGCAACCTCGACGGCAAGGGCTCCTGGCAGCGCTCGGTGTCGCTCGCGTTCAGCGATCAGCGGCGGCCCGAGCGCGTGATGTTCGACGCCGAGGTGCAAGACCTCTCGCGGGCGACGGTCTCGTCGCGCTCGAGCGTCGTCGTGCACCCGGGCGAGTTCTACGTGGCGCTCCACACACCCAAAGATCGGTTCGTCGCGGCGGGCACGGCCCTGAAGACCGACGTCGCCGCGGTGGAGCCGAACGGCGCGCGCAGGGCCAACGTGAAGGTGAAGCTCGAGCTCGTGGAGCGTCGCTGGAACGCGGTCGCCGGGGAGCAGCCGGACGGCAGGCAAACGCGATCGAGCTCCGCCCGCGACACGGTCGTCTCCACCTGCGAGGCGCTCACCACCGCGGCCGCCGCGGGCTGCGATCTCCGCGTGGCGCACGCCGGCTACTACATCGTCCGCGCCACCGCCTCTGATCCGCGTGGCAACGCGGTGCGCGCCAGCACGTCGATCTACGGCACCGAGGAGAGCCCCAGCGCGCCGGCGGCGTGGGCCTCGGACGACCGCCACGAGATCAAGCTCGAGACCAACAAGCCCTCGTACGAGGTGGGCGACACCGCGAAGGTGGTGCTCCGCAATCCCTTCAAGGAGGGGCAGGCGCTCGTCACCGTCGAGCGCGACGGGGTCCTCTGGCGCAAGGTCGTCCCCATCAAGGGGCCGCTCCCCGTCGTCGACGTGCCGATCGACCCCCGGTTTTACCCGAACGCGTTCGTGAGCGTCGTGGCGCTCCGCGGGCGCGTGTCGGCCCCGCCCGCCGCGCTGCCGGCCGCCGACCTCGGCGCGCCCGACTACCGCTTCGGGTACGCCGAGCTCCACGTCAACGAGGAGGCGCATCGCCTCCAGGTGAAGGTGACGGAGCCCAAGCAGGAGTACCAGCCCGGCGCGACGGTCGAGGCCGACGTGGTCGTGCAAGACCGGGCCGGCAAGCCGGTGGAGAGCGCGCTCACGTTCTACGTGGTCGACGAGGGGGTCTTGGCCCTGACAAGCTATGTCACCCCCGATCCGCTGCCCGCCTTCGTGAAGCGGCGGAAGCTGCGCGTGTTCACCCTCGACAACCGGGAGGGGCTCGCGCGCATTCTCCCCGTGCGCGCCGGCGAGCAGCTCTCCCCGCTCGGGTACGAGTACGCGCTCGCGCGGAACGCCGGCGACTACGACAAGGGCGACGACGGCGGCGACGGCGGGCAGAAGCGCGCCGATTTCCGCACGACAGCCTTCTTCCAGGCCGGAAAGAAGACCGACAAGGCGGGGCGCGCACACTTCTCTTTCAAGCTCCCCGACAACCTCACCACCTTCCGCGTCATGGCCGTGGCCGCCGGCGCCGACGACCACTTCGGCTCGGGCGACTCGAAGATCACGACGTACCGCAGCCTGATGGCGCGCCCGGCGCTGCCCCGCATCCTCCGGGTCGGCGACGCGCTCGAGGCCAGCGTGATCGTGTCGTCGAAGGCGGGCGACAAGGCGAGCAAGGGAGGCGGCGACGACATGACGGTGGACGTGCGCATGATGGCCCGCGGACTCTCGACCACCGGCGCCACCACGCGGCGGGTCACGATGAAGCGCGGCGGCCAGACCGAGGTGCGCTTCCCGGTGAAGGCCACGGCGCCCGGCGAGGTCACGCTCGCGTTCGAGGTGCGCTCCGGCGCCGAGGTCGACCAGGTCGAGCTGAAGCGAAAGGTGGACGTGCCCATGCACGTCGAGTCTCAGGTGGTGTACGGCGAGACGGCCGACGAGGTGGCGATCGCCCTCGGCGATCTTGGGGCGATGCGCCCGGACTACGGCGGGCTCGAGGTGCGCCTCGGCTCGAGCGCGCTCGTCGGCCTCGGCGCCACGGCGGCTCACCTCGCCGACTACCCGTACGGCTGCACCGAGCAGGTCGCGAGCCGCGTGCTCCCGCTGCTCTCGACGCTCGACCTCGGCCCCGCGGGGCGGTCCGCGGGCGACAAGACCGCCGCGATCGACGCCGCGATCGCCACGCTGGTGAAGCGCCAGAACTCCGACGGCGGCTTCGGCTTCTGGGACGGCGCGCCCTCCGAGCCGTGGCTCAGCGCTTACACGCTGCTCGCGGTCTCCGGCGCGAACGACAAGAAGCGCTTCGTCCCGCGCGACGTGATCGAGCAGGCGCGCTCGTACCTCACGTTCCGCCTCGCCGCCGCGACGCGCCGCTTCGCGAAGGTGGGCGCGGGTGAGCCCGACGAGGCCGCCGACACGGGCGGCGACGCCGGCGCAGGGAGCGCCGAGGCCAAGCGCGAGAAGGCCGAGAAGGAGGCCGTGAGCCGCGCGGCCGAGTACGCGAGCGCCGCCATGATCGGCGACGCGCTCTCCACCGTGGGCTCGCCGAACCCCGGCGCGCTCAACATCCTCTTCGACGCGCGCGCAGGTCAGCGGCTCTCGGCGAAGGCCGCGCTGCTGCACGCGATGGCGAAGGCCGACATGAGCGCCGCGCAGCAGAAGACCCTGGCGGGCGAGATCGAGGGGCGGCTGCGCGTCGCCGCGAACGGCGTCGACATCGACGACGACGGGGACGACCTCTACGGCGCGATCCTCGAGTCTCGGGCCCGCACGCTCGCGATGGTGCTCCGCGCGCTGCTCGCCACAGACCCCAAGCACCCGCACGCGGGCCGCATCGCGCGTCGACTCCTCGCCCTGCGGCAGCCGCACGGCGCCTGGCGCACCACCCAGGAAGACGGCTGGGCGCTGATGGCCTTGGCCGACTACCGCAGGCTCCAGGAGTCGGGCGCCGACGCGTTCGAGGCGCGCGCGCTGCTGGGCGGGGAAGAGCTCCTGACGAGCAAGTTCGCCGCCGGCGCGCTCCGCGAGGACAAGGCCTTCCTGCCGGCCGACAAGCTCGCGTCGCGCGGGCCGAACCTGCTCTTTACGGCCTCCGGCGGGCGCGCGTTCTACGCGGCGGAGCTCCGCTACGCGACCGCGACCCTCCCCACGAAGGCGCGCGACGAGGGCCTCTTCGTCACGAAGTACGTGCGCGGCGTAGCCCCGAGCGCCGTGGCCGACGCGCTCGCGAGCATTCCCAAGAAGACCGCCGAGTCGGTCGCCGCAGGCGATCTCGTGGTGGTCGATCTGCTGTTCGAGTCGGCCGAGCCCCGCGAGCAGGTGGTGCTGGACGACCCGCTGCCCGCCGGCCTCGAGGCGCTCGACTACGACATCGACACCACCTCCAAGGCCAGCCGTGATCGCGAGACGAAGGGGATGGACCCCAAGACCGCTTGGCTCGGCACCACGTTCCGCACCGCCACGTCGCGCCGCGAGGTGCGCGACGATCGCGTCGTCACGACCTTCGACAAGCTCGAGCCTGGCATGTACCGCATCCGGTACCTCGCGCGCGCGACCTCGGTGGGCACGTTCGTGGCGCCGCCTACCCGCATCGAGGCGATGTACGCCCCCGAGGTGTACGGGCGCACCGCGGCGAGCACCCTCACCGTCACCCCGAAGGCGCCGTAGCGGGGCGCGGGCGCTTCGGCACGCGCGAGCGCACGTCGACGCGGGCTCGGTTGACGCGGCCTTCGGCGCGAGCGAAGGATACGCCATGGCGATTCGCTCCTCGTTCGTCGTCGGGCTCGCGCTCGGCTCGCTCGGCCTCGCCGCGGTCGGCGGCTGCACACCTCGCCCCGCGAGCATGCCGCCTCCACTCGCGGCGACGTCGCCCGGCCCAAGCTCGAAGGCCCCGGCGCCGACGCGACCCTGCTTCGTCGTGCAGGGGGGCGGGGCGCTGCGCGAGGCCGACGCGAAGAAGGTGCTCGCCGCCCTGGTCAAGAACGTGCGCCTGTCGCCGGCCGACGAGGCCCTGCGCAGCCCGAAGTCGCTCGAGGACGTGCGCGCCATCGTGAGGCGCGATCTCGTCTACTTCTACCCCGAGGCGGCCGCGTTCGCGCGGAGCCTCCGCACGCTCGAGGGCAAGCTCGCCGAAGCCCAGGTGAGCCTGCTGCTCGGCGACGCGATGCTCGTCGCGTCCCAAGCGCTCACGAGCCAAGAGGCGCAGGTGGGCGCGCACGTGCGCATCGCGCGGGCGAACCTCGCGGGCGAGGGCGCGACGCCGAGCACCGATCGAGGCCGCACGCTCGCCGGGCTCGTGCGCGCCGTCGAAGAGGGGAGCACCCTCGCCGACGCGCTCGGCGTCGTGGCCCCCGAGTACGTGGCGCGCGGCGCCGAGCTCGTGCGCGAGCTCATGAGAGAGGCCCCGAACCACCCTCGCACGGCGCTGCTGCGCGCCGAGGTCCACCGCATGCGCGGCGAGTGGGCGGAGGTCGACGTCGCCCTCGCGAGCGCCGACGTGCCCGAGCGCGCCCCGGCGCTCTGCTACCTGAAGGCCATGGAGCCGCTCGAGCGACGGCGCGACGCGCGCGCGTCCGCGCTCGCGCTCCGTGGCTGCCTGAAGACGTACCCCAAGCTCACCCGCGCGCAGGCGGCGCTCGTGATGATGGCGCAGGGGCCAGAACGGGGCGCGCGCGAGATCGCGCGCCTGCGCAAGATGGACGAGGATCACTACCTCGTGCTGTTGCTCGAGCCGACGTTGGCGGCCGACCGCGAGCTCGTGCGCATCATGACCTCCGCGGAGGCTCCCCGTGAGCCGTGAGCCCCTCGCGCGCGGAGCCCTGGTCGCGGCGCTCGCGCTCGTGGGCTGCGCGACGCCTTCGGGGTCCCTCCCGCCGCCGGCCGCGCCCCGCGCGCTCGCCGAGCCCGTCGCCAGCGAGCCCGACGACGAGCCCGCGACCGAGCAGGCGGCCGAGCCCGAGATCCCGGACGACGAGCCCACGGCCCCGAAGAAGACCGAGCCCCCGAAGGGGAGCCTCGCGGCACCGCCGCCCGCCGGGTCGCCCAAAACACCGAGCGACGCGGCCCCGAAGGCCGCGGCCCCTTCGGCGGATCTTTGGCTGTCCCGAGCCTTCGAGCGCGGCGGAAAGACGCTCCGCGCCGTGCTCAAAGATCGCGAGAGGTACCGCTTCCAGGTGCTCTACGCCGCGGTCACGAAGGCCGAGGCCGGGAGACCCGCGAGCCTCGAGCGGCACGGGTACTTCGCCGACGCCGAGTACTTCTTCCCGGCGAGCTCCATGAAGGTCCCGCTCGCGCTCGCGAGCTACGACCGCCTCCCCGCGCTCCGGCACGCGAAGCACGCGGCGGTGGGGCTTGGGCGCGACACCACGCTCGAGATCTTCCCTTCGTCGGGGCCCGGCTCGCCCTTCTCCACCACGCTCGCGCGCGAGACGTGGCGAGCGCTCATCGTCTCGGACAACGCGTCGGCGAACCGGCTGCTCGCGTTCGCCGGGCACAAAGAAGCGCACGAGACCCTGTGGGGCCTCGGGCTCGCGTCGGCGCGCGTGCGCATGGGCTTCGCCACCGGAGGCGAGATCGATCCGGCCACCGTCTCGCCGCGCATCGATCTCGTCCCGAAGACCGGGCCACGCGACACGCTCCCGCCGCGAAAGAGCACGCTCGTCCTCCCCGCGACGCGGGCGCTGCGCCTCGAGGTGGGGAACGCGTCCGTCGAAAGCGGCAAGCTCGTGAAAGGGCCCGCGTCGTTCGCCGACAGGAACGCCATGACGCTCCGCGATCTCCAGGACACGCTCGTGCGCATCGTGCGGCCCGAGCTCCTCGGCGCGAAGCTCCCGAAAGACCAGGCGACTCCCGACGATCTCGCGTACGTCAAAGAGGCGCTCGGCACGCTCCCGAGCCAATCGGGCCTCCCGGGATACGATCGCAACGTGGTGGCCGACTACCGGCTCAATCCCTTCTTGCGTGGTCTCGAGCGTGTGCGCGCGCGCGGTAGGCTCGAGGTGTACGCGAAGGTCGGCCAGGCGTACGGCTTTCTCACGACCAACGCGTACGTTGTGGAGAAGGCCACGGGGAAGGCCTTTTTCCTGGCGGCTACCGTGTACGCGAACCCCGACGAGGTCATCAACGACGACCTCTACGCGTACGACGACGTGGCCTTTCCTGCGCTCGCCGACGTGGCCGAGGTGGTCGCGCGCGAGGCGCTCGGCGAGTGACGCGCGTCGACTTGCGGCGCTTTTCCGACGCGAGATCTCACGGAGCAGGTCGACGGTCGACGGGCGCGGGGAGCCCCGCGATGAGCCTGGCGACCGCCTCGCGCGCCTCTCCCAAAATCGGCCGACCGTGGCCCGAGAGCAGGTTGTCGTAGTCGAATCCCGCCGCGTGAAACGCGCGCAGCGACGCGTGCGCGAGCGCGAGGTCGGAGGTGAACGCGGCGAAGGGCGGCGTGAGGCCCTGCACCAGGGTGAGGGGCGGTCGCGCGGCGAGCAGCATGTCGCCGGTGAGGAGCGTGCGCGTGGGCTCGTGCCGGAAGAACACGGAGCCCTCGGTGTGCCCCGGCACGGCGTGGACGCAGAGTCCCGCGACGGTGTCCCCGTCTTCGAGCGCGCCGTCCACCTGGAGCCGCGCGGCGGGCAAGAGGTTCTCCACGTGGGCGAACGCCCTGGAGACGAGATCGGTGCCTTCACCCGGCCGCATCGGAGGGCGTTGCGCCTCTCCGGCGAGCACGCGCGCGTCGGCGTGGTGCGCGTAGATCTTCACCCCGTAGCGCTGGAGAAACGCCGCGTTCCCGGCGTGGTCCGAGTGGCGGTGGGTGAGCAGCACCCCTGTGACGTCGCGCGGGCCCAGCCCGGCGCGGCGCAGCTCCCAGAGCAGCGTGGCGCGCTCGGCCCAGTGCCCGGTGTCGACGAGCCACCGGTCGCCGACGCCGCCGTCCAAAAGAAAAACGTTCGAGACGACGAGGCGGTGGAAGTGCCGGATGCCAGTCGGAGCGCCCATGGGCTCCAAGGTACCGCGGCGGCGCGCGCGCGTGGCTCCACCGCCCCGAGCGCACCGCGTCCTGGCCGTAAGAGCGCCCCGTCGCGTACCCTGGCGACCCGACCCATGACCATCCACGTCGCCTTGCACCACCGGACGACCTACCGCTACGCGCACCCGGTCGCGCTCGGGCCTCAGAGCGTGAGGCTGCGCCCAGCCCCGCACTGCCGCTCGCGGATCCTCAGCTACGGGTTGCAGGTGCTCCCCGCGGAGCACTTCCTCAACTGGCAGCAGGACCCTCAATCGAACTACATCGCTCGGCTCGTCTTCCCGAAGAAGACCCGGGAGCTCACGATCGAGGTCGATCTGGTCGCTGAGATGGCGTCGATGAACCCCTTCGACTTCTTCCTCGAGCCGTACGCGGAGCGGTTCCCGTTCGAGTACGAGGCGTCGCTCGAGCGCGAGCTCGCGCCGTACCAGCGGGTCCTCGACGACTCGCCGCTGCTGGACGCCTATGTCGCAGGAATTTCCCGCGCGGGCTGCTCGACCAACGACTTCTTGGTCGAGCTGAACCAGCGCCTGAACTTGGCCATCGAGTACCGCGTGCGCATCGAGCCCGGGCTCCAGACCCCCGATCAGACGCTGGAGCTCCGATCAGGCTCGTGTCGCGACTCGGGGTGGCTCCTCGTGCAAATCCTCCGGCGGCTCGGCTTCGCGGCGCGCTTCGCGTCGGGATACCTCATCCAGCTCACCGCCGACACGAAGCCGCTCGAGGGGCCCGCGGGGCCCGCCGAGGACTTCGTGGACCTGCACGCGTGGTGTGAGGTGTATCTGCCGGGCGCCGGGTGGATCGGGCTCGACCCCACATCCGGCCTCCTCGCCGGAGAGGGGCACCTGCCGCTCGCGTGCACCGCGGAGCCGGCCCTCGCCGCGCCGGTGAGCGGGCTCGTCGACGCGGTGGAGACGACGTTCGAGCACGCGATGAAGGTCACGCGCGTCCTCGAGGTCCCGCGCGTCACGAAGCCGTACACCGAGGACCAGTGGGCGAGGGTGCTGTCGCTCGGTCGCGAGGTGGACGCCGAGCTCCTCCAGGGCGACGTGCGCCTCACGATGGGCGGTGAGCCTACCTTCATCGCGAAGGACGACCTCGACGCCGCGGAGTGGAACACGGCGGCCTTGGGGCCCACGAAGCGCGCGCTCGCGCGCGAGCTCTACGAGCGGCTCCGCGAGCGCTATGCGCCGACCGGGCTCGTCCACTTCGGGCAGGGCAAATGGTACCCGGGTGAGCCGCTGCCGCGCTGGGCGCTGAACCTGTACTGGCGGCGCGACGGCGAGCCCCTGTGGAGCGACGCGACCCTCATCGCCGACGAGGCGAACCCGAGCGGCGCGGACGCCCACACCGCACGAGCGCTGCTCGCGGGGGTCGCCGCGCGCCTCGCGCTCGATCCGAAGCACGTCTTCTCCGCGCACGAAGACGCCTATTACTATCTCTGGCGCGAGCGCCGGTTGCCAGTGAACGTCGATCCGCTCGCCTCCCGCCTCGACGATCCGCTCGAGCGCGCGCGGCTCGCGCGCCTCTTCGCGGGCGGCCTCGACGAGCCGGCCGGCCACGTCCTGCCGATTGCCTACGATCCCGCGACGCGCGAGTGGAAGACGAGCCCATGGTACTTCCGAGGGGAGCACTGCTGGCTGGTGCCCGGCGACTCGCCGATGGGGCTCCGCCTCCCGCTCGACGCTCAGCCGTGGATCGCTCCCGCCGATCGGGGCAAGCGGCCCCGTCCCCCCCACCGAAGGCGGGCTCCCCGGTCGCGCGGTGGTCGCGCGGCAAGCAGGGAGGCGAAGCCCAAGGCCGCGCGCGAGCGCTCGCCGAAGGTGGGCGAGTCCGCCACGTGGGTCACGCGCACGGCGATGTGCGCCGAGCCGCGCGCAGGCGTGCTGTACGTGTTCATGCCCCCGGTCGACACGCTCGACGACTACGTCGCGCTGGTCACCGCGGTCGAGGCGAGCGCCGCGGAGCTCGGCGTGCCCGTGCTGCTCGAGGGCTATACGCCGCCGCGCGACGCGCGCCTCTGCCACCTCAGCGTGACCCCGGATCCAGGGGTCATCGAGGTGAACATCCACCCCTCGGCTTCGTGGGACGAGCTCGTCTCGCGCACGATTGACCTCTACGAGGACGCCCGCCTCTCGCGCCTGGCCGCCGAGAAGTTCATGATCGACGGACGGCACGCCGGCACCGGCGGCGGCAACCACGTCGTCCTCGGGGCGAAGACCCCCCTCGACTCCCCGTTCTTGCGGCGGCCCGATCTGCTGCGGAGCCTCCTCGCCTATTTTCACCAGCACCCCTCGCTCTCCTACCTGTTCTCCGGCATGTTCATCGGCCCCACCTCGCAGGCGCCGCGCGTCGACGAGGCGCGCGACGACGCGGTCTTCGAGCTGGAGATCGGCTTCCGCGAGGTGACGCGGCGCATGAAGGAGTCGCCGGGTGAGCCGCCGCCCCCGTGGCTGTCGGATCGCCTGTTCCGCGATCTGCTCGTGGACGTGACGGGCAACACGCATCGCGCGGAGTTCTGCATCGACAAGCTCTACTCCCCCGACGGCACGGCGGGGCGCCTCGGCCTCCTCGAGCTGCGCGCCTTCGAGATGCCGCCGCACGCGCGGATGAGCGTGACGCAGGTGCTCCTCCTGCGGGCGCTCGTGGCGCGCTTCTGGAAGAAGCCGTTCGCCCCCGCGCGCCTCGCCCGCTGGGGGACCGCCCTCCACGATCGCTTCATGCTCCCGCACTTCGTCTGGCAGGACTTCGAGGACGTCCTCGGGGAGCTCGTGGACGCCGGCTACCCGTTCGAGGCCGAGTGGTTCGCGCCGCACTACGAGTTTCGCTTCCCACGGTACGGAGGCTTCAATGTGCGCGGGATCGACGTCGAGCTGCGCGCGGCGCTCGAGCCGTGGCACGTAATGGGCGAGGACGCGACCCCGGGAGGCACGGCCCGCTACGTCGACTCGTCGCTCGAGCGGCTCGAGGTGAAGGTGACGGGGATGCCCGCGGAGCGCTTCGCCGTCACGTGCAACGGGATCGCCCTCCCGCTGCAGGCGATGGGCAAGAACGGCGAGCACGTCGCGGGCGTCCGCTACCGCGCGTGGCAACCGCCGCGCTGCCTCCACCCGCACATCCCGGTCCACGCGCCGCTGACCTTCGACCTCGTCGACCGGTGGACCCGCCGGAGCCTCGGCGGCTGCGAATACCACGTCGCCCACCCCGGCGGGCGGGCGCACGACACGCGCCCCGTCAACGCCCTCGAGGCCGAGGGGCGCCGCCGAGCGCGCTTCTCGCTGACCGGCCACACCCCAGGGGAGGTTCGGCCGAAGACTCTGCCCGTGAGCCCCGAGTTTCCACATACGCTGGACCTTCGCCGAGCCGACTGAGCCCATCGAGAGCCAGCACAGATGCCCACCGAGACTCTTCTCCAGGGATACGAGCCGTCGACGTCGCGCTACAACGAGCTGCTCGACGACGCGCGGAGCCCGCGCCCCCACTGGCGCGCGTTCCTCTCGCGACTTGGCGGGTTCTCGCGTGAGACGACGGCGCAGCGCGCCGAGTTCGTCCACGACGCGATCGTGTCGGACGGCGTCACGTACAACGTGTACGCCGATCCTCAGGGGACGAGCCGCGCTTGGGAGCTCGATCTCCTCCCGTTCATTCTGCCGCCCGGTGAGTGGGAGGGCATCGCCGCGGCGGTCGCCCAGCGAGCGAGGCTCCTCAACGCCGTGCTCCGCGATCTCTACGGGCCGCAGAGGCTGTTCGCGGAGGGCTGCTGCCGCCGGCGCTCGTGTTCGGCCAGCGGAGCTTCCTCTGGCCGATGCAGAACATCGCGCCGCCCGACGGGGTGCTGCTCCACCTCTACGCCGCCGATCTCGCGCGCTCGCCGAACGGCAAGTGGTGGGTGCTGTCGGATCGAACGCGGAGCCCTTCGGGGGCAGGGTACGCGCTGCAGAATCGAATGACCCTCTCTCGCGCGTTCCCCGACGCGTTCCGCGATCTGCACGTCGAGCAGCTCGCGCCGTTCTTCAAGGCCCTGCAAGACTCGCTCTACCGGCTCGCGCCGACGAGCAGCGAGCCCCCGCTGGTCGCCCTGCTCACGCCCGGCCCGTACAACGAGACCTACTTCGAGCACTCGTTCCTCGCCAGATATCTCGGCTTCCCCCTCGTCGAGGGGCAGGACCTCATCGTGCGTGGCGATCGCGTCTACCTGAAGACCCTCCGCGGGCTCCGCCGCGTGCACGCGATCTTGCGACGCCTCGACGACGACTTCTGCGACCCCGTGGAGCTACGTGCCGACTCGGCGCTCGGCGTCCCGGGGCTCCTGCACGCGATCCGCGCCGGCACCGTGGTCGTCGCGAACGCGCCTGGCACGGCGCTCCTCGAGACCGGCGCGTTTGGTGGCTTCTATCCCGCCGTGAGCGAGCGCCTCTTCGGCGAGAAGCTCGCGATGCCCTCCATCGCGACGTGGTGGTGCGGCGAGGAGCCCGCCCTCGACTACGTGCTCGGGCACCTCGACGAGCTGGTCATCAAGCCCGCGTACCCGTCGATGCGCTTCGAGCCCACGTTCGGGCACTCGCTCGACTCCGCCGATCGCCGCGCGATGGTGGAGCGTCTGCGCGCGCAGCCCCACGCCTACGTCGCCCAGGAGCGCGTCCACCTCTCGCAGTCACCGAGGTGGGGCGGTGACGGACGGCTCGTGCCGAGGGCGACCACCCTCCGCGTCTTCGCGGTCGCGACACCGAGTGGCTACTTGGTCATGCACGGGGGCCTCACGCGCGTGGCGCCGCAGGACGGCGATATCGTGTCCATGCAGTGGGGTGGTACCAGCAAGGACACCTGGATCCTCGCCGACAAGCCCGTCGCGAGCATCCCGCTGCGGCGACCGCGGCTCGGCGTCCAGGACATCGCGAAGAGCGCAGTCGACATCGCCTCTCGCGTCGGTGAAAACCTCTATTGGATGGGGCGCTACGCCGAGCGGTGCGAGGGCCTCGCGCGCCTCCTCCGCGCGGGCCTCGTCCGGATCGCCGACGACTCTCCGGACGAGCACGCCGCGATCGCGTCGCTCACCGACGTCGCCGTGCGGCTCAAGGTGTTCAAGGTCTACGAGGCCTCCGGCAGGTCCGGGAAGGCGAAGGCGCCGCCGGCACCGAACCTCGTCGCCGCCGTGGTCGACGCCTCGATCCCCGGCGGCCTCGCGGCCAACGTGATACGCCTCCACTCGTGCGCGAACCAGGTGCGCGAGCGCATGTCCACCGACAACTGGCATGTCCTCAATCGTCTCTTGAAGCGCATGCCGGGGCCCGATGCGCAGCTGGGCGCGGCGCTCGAGTCGCTCGACGAGGTCATGCTCGCCTGCGTATCGCTCGCCGGCTTCGCGCTCGACGACATGACGCGCGACGACAGCTGGCAGTTCATGCTCCTCGGCCGCCGGCTCGAGCGCCTCGCCCACTTCGCAGGCGTGATAGCCCACGTCCTCGAGTTCAACGAGGACCGCCGGGTCGAGTCTCTCGAGTGGCTCCTCGAGGTCGCGAACAGCATCGTCACGTTCCGCGCGCGGTATCGCCGGAGCCCCGAATTGCTGCCGGTCCTCCACCTCGTCGTGCTCGACGAGAGCAACCCCCACGCGGTGCTCTTTCAGCTCTGCGAGCTCGCGGAGATGCGCGCGCGCCTCCGCGCGGAGCTGGGCGGGGCGCCGCTCGAGGAGGACGACGGCCTGGTGACGCTCACCGAGGCGCTCCGTTCGTTCTCGCTCGAGGGCTTCGAGCCCGAGTCCGGTGAGTCGCTGGAGGCCGCCTGCCTCGCGCTCTCGAGGCTGCTCTTGCAGGCGGAGCAGGTCGCCCTTGGGCTCTCCGACGAGCTCCAACGCCGCTTCTTCAGCCACGCGGGCGCCGCCACCCCTTCGGTGAACCCATGACGACGCGCTCCACGCCCCCGCGGACGTCGCCACCGACCGTCAAGACCTACATGGTCGTCCACGACACGGCCTACACGTACGAGCACCCGGTCGGGCTCTCGCGCCAGATCCTCCACCTTTCGCCGCGGACCATGCCGTGGCAGACGTGCCGAGCCCACTCCCTCACCATCGCGCCGGAGCCCCAGATCCTCGCGGCGACGGACGACGCGTTCGGGAACCCGACGACGTCGTTCGTCATCGAGAGCGATCACGCCTCGCTCTCGGTGCGCGCCGAGTCGAAGGTCGAAGTCACCGCGCGGCCCACCCCCGACGACGCCGCGACCCCCGCGTGGGACGCCGTCCGGACCCGCCTCACCTACCGCGCGGGCCGCCGCCCGGAGCCCGCCGATCTCGAGGCCGCGCGCTTCCTCTTCGAGTCGACGCGGGTGCGCAACAACCGCCAGCTCGCGGCCTGGACCGCGCCCCTCTTCCCCCCGGGCGCGCCCATCCTGGCGGGCGTGCGGGCGTTGATGAATCGCATTCACTCCGAGTTCACCTTCGACCCCACCGCGACGACCGTGTCGACCCCGGTGCTCGACGTGTTCACGAAGCGGCGGGGCGTGTGCCAGGACTTCGCCCACCTCATGTTGTCGTGCCTCCGCTCGATCGGCCTCTCGGCGCGCTACGTGAGCGGGTATCTGCTCACGCGCCCGCCTCCGGGCCGGCCGCGCCTCGTTGGGGCAGACGCCTCTCACGCGTGGGTCTCCGTGTATTGTCCGGGGCACGGCTGGGTCGACGTCGATCCCACGAACAACCTCTTTCCTTCTCTCGAGCACGTGACCCTCGGCTGGGGCCGTGACTACGACGACGTCATCCCCCTCCGTGGAGTTCTGCTGGGCGGCGGGGACCACGAAGTCTCCATCGCCGTCACGGTCGCGCCAATCGAAGAGTACGCCTCGATCTTCAACAAGCCGCCGCCGTGAGCGCCGAATTCAGGTGCTCGCCGTGGCGTCCGCGCTCGACCTGCGCTCGTCCGGGGAGACGTGACCGAAGAAGTCGTAGTGGAACGCCTCGCAGGTCGCCGCGAGCCCCTCGATGAGGTGCGTGAGCATGGCGTGCGCCTCGTCGCGCCCGCGCGCTCCATCCTCGCTCAGCGTCCGCTCGAGGTGACCAAGCTCTCGCTGCGTGCGCGCGCCGATCGCGCTCCCGCCTGGGCGCACGCGCTTCAGGCCGTGCGCCGCGCGGTCGAGGCAGTGGCGCACCGAGCGCGGGAAGGCCTCGTCGTGGAGGAGGAAGTCGACCGCGTGTGCGCCCGACGGGATCCCGCGGGTGCGCTTGAGGAACGGCTCGGTGGCCGAGCAGGAGCGCAGCAGCGCCATGGCGTGCGCGGTCTCGATCGGCGTGCCGATGGTCTCATGCGCGTTCGGCCCGAGCATGTGGTACCGCACGTCGATCATGCGCACGGTCTGACCTGCGCGCTCGAGATACATGCCGAGCCGCACGAAGTCGAACGGCTCTTCGTGCAGCATCGTCCCGTACATGACGCCCCAGAACAGCGCGGCGAGCTCCTGCATCCGCAGGTAGAACTGCTCGCGATCGCTCGACCAGAGGCGGCGCCCCTGCCCACCCTTCGCCCACTGGAAGAACGAGTTCAGCGTCTGCCACATCTCGAGGCTGACGATCTCTCTCGTGGTGCGCGCGTTCTCGCGCGCCCAGAAGACCGAGTTCGCGAGGCTCGCGGGGTTCCGCTGATCCCACGCCATGTACTCTTCGACCCGCTCCCCGTCCGTGAACGCTGCCTCGCCGACGTGCTCGCGAAACCTATGCTCTTCTCCGGCGACGACGACCACCGGGCGCCACCGCGAGAGCGCCTCGATGGGCACGTCGAGCACGAACGCACGGTTGACCCGGAGGAGGCGCGCGGTGCTCTCCATGCGCTCGACGTACCGGCCCAGCCAGAAACAGCTCTCCGCGACGCGCGACAGGATCATTGCAGCACCCACGTGTCCTTGGAGCCGCCACCCTGGCTCGAGTTCACGACGTAGGAGCCCTCGACGAGCGCGACCCGGGTGAGCCCGCCGGGGAGCACCCAGGTGTCCTTCCCGGTCACCACAAAGGGGCGCAGATCGACGCGGCGCGCGACGACCTGCCCGTCGATGAGCGTGGGGCTCGTCGACAGCTGAACGAGGGGTTGGGCGATGTAGTTGTCCGGGTTGTGGCGGAGCTTGGCGGCGAACTCCGCGCGCTCGCGCGCGCTCGCCATGGGCCCGACCAGCATCCCGTAGCCGCCCGAGCCGTTGACCTCCTTCACGACGAGCTCGTGCAGGTTCGCGAGCACGTGCTCGAGCTCGTTCGGGCGACCGCAGAGGAGGGTGTCGATCTGGCCGAGGATAGGCTCCTCCGAGAGGTAGAAGCGGATCACGTCGGGCATGTACGGGTAAATCGCCTTGTCGTCCGCGACGCCGTTGCCGGGTGCGTTCGCGAGGGTCACATTGCCCGCGGCGTAGGCCTTCATGATGCCCGGCACCCCGAGGAGGCTGTCCGTGCGGAAGAACTCGGGGTCGAGGAAGTCGTCGTCGATGCGTCGGTAGACGACGCTCACCCGCTGAGGGCCTGCGGTCGTCTTCACGTAGACCTTCGCGTCGTCTACGAACAGATCGGAGGCCTGCACGAGGGGCGTGCCCATCCGCCGCGCGAGGAAGCTGTGCTCGAAGTAGGCCGAGTTGAACGGCCCCGGAGTGAGCACCACCATCGCGCCGTCGTCGCAGGGCGTGGGCTCGACGGCGCGGAGCGCGTCGCGCAGGCGCATCGGATACTCGTCCACCGAGCGGACGTGCGCGTGCTGAAACACATAGGGGAGAAAGCGCTTCATCATCGCGCGGTTCTCGAGCACGTACGACACGCCCGAGGGGGTTCGCGCGTTGTCCTCGAGGACGAGCAGCTCACCCTTCGCGTCGCGGATGAGATCGATCCCCGCGATGTGGACGAACACGTTCGACGGCGGCGCCAGGCCGCGGAGCTTTGGCAGGTACCCTGGACACTTGAGGAGGAGCCCCTCGGGGATCACCTTCTCTTTGATGACGCGCTGCTCGCCGTAGATGTCGAGGAGCAGCGCGTTCAGCGCCGCCACGCGCTGGACGAGGCCGCGCTCGACCCGATCCCAGGCCGCGCCGTCGACGACGCGGGGGACGAGATCGAAGGGGAAGATGCGCTCGCCGCGCTTCTTGTCGGAGTACACGTTGAACGTGATCCCTCCCTTGAGGAAGGCGCCCATCGTCAGGCGCTGACGCGCTCTCAACGCGGCGCGGCCCACGGCGTCGAGCAGGCGGACGATCTCCGTGGCGTACGGGTGCGGCGCCCCTCCCGCCGCGAAGCACTCGTCCGACGTGTTGGGCAGGAGCTCGTAGTCGGCGAACACGGGCTCGGTCGCCTGCTTTTCTCCGCCGTTCGTACCGCCTCGCTCTCTCACGCAGACCTCATCCGCTCGACGCTCCCGGAGACTCCCCACCATTACAACATCTCCGGCCGGCACCGACCACGCGATCCGCGGGGGCCCAGCGAGCGAGCCCGGCCGAGGCCTGGAGATGAGGTCAGGGCGTCGCCGAGAGCGCTGCCCCGCGGCGCTCCGCGCGCTCCCACATCCGCACGTACCCCTCCGCCGAGCGGAAGAGCGGCTCCAGCGCGGCGTCGGTGACGCCCATGCGGCGCGCGTCCTCGACGAGCTCGGGCATGAGCCCGATGTGCACGAGGCCCTCCGAGTTGAAATCGACGGCCCGCTCCCCCAAGGTCGGCGCCGTGAGGGTGACGTCGCCGGCGTACGACTTGAACGGGTAGGTGACCGGGTTCGCCTGCGGCTTCGTGCACCTCGCCAGCGCGCCGAAGCGCGGGCCCGGCGCCCCCGCGAGCCCATTCAGGTCGAAGCCGAAGCCCTGCGCGCGGTACCCGCCCGCCGCCGCGATGGCGTCGAAGCGCGCCGCGAACGCCGCGGAGAAGGCCGCTGGATCGCCGTCGCTGCACCGCGGGATCCCGAGGGTCGAGATGCCGCCGAGCGCGTAGAGGCGCTTGTTCGCGTTGCTGCCGTGCGTGCCGGCCGCGGGGTAGTCGTTCTTCACGAGCAGCTCCACGGCGCGGGCGTAGGAGCGCTTCGGGAAATGGTCGATCTCGAGGATCATTCCCCGGCGCATCATCTCGGTGATGAGCCCCTCGCCGAGCGGTGTGAGCCCCGCGTTCTGGCAGTAGTCGCCCTTCAGCGCGGGCTTCTTGAGGTCGTCGACGTGCGGGAGCAGCGCGCCGACCGGGGCCTTCTCGAAGCCGGAAAAGTTCAGGGGCGACGGCGCGTCGTAGACCTCGCGAGGTCGGTTGATGCCGCCGAACGTGACGTCGCCCCGGTCGAACGGGGCCGGGATCGTCGCGTCGCAGTTGTTTGTGAAATTTGAGTAATGTCCGCTATTTATGAAAGAGCCGAGCTCGATGAAGCCGCGGTGCCCGTCGCCGGCCGAGAACGCGTTGTCGAACTTGTGCACGGGGAAGAGCACCCTCACGCCGCGCGCGTAGATGTGGTCGAGCTTCGCGCGTACGGAGGCGGCGTCGCACTTGGGGTAGCCCGGCCGCGCCGGGAGGAAGCAGTCGAACAGGTTCGAGGTCTCGATGCCGAGGACCACCGCGAGCTTGCCCTGTCCGATGACCTCGCGCGCCTTCGCGGCGGACGTGACCACGCGGAACCACCCGCGGCCGGGCCCGCCCGACTGCGCGTCGACGTAGCGCTCGAGCGCGTAGGTCTCGTCGATCTCGCGCTCGGCCGCCTCCATCTCGTTGCACGAGAGGCGCTTCTGCTGCGCCCGGATGCCGTTCATCAGCTCGCAGAGCACCTGGTTGCTCGTGGCGTGCTGCACGAGCAAGCGGAGGCCGCCCAGGTACGCGCGCTCGATCCACCGGTAGTACTGGGTCTGATGGGTCGAGTTCTTCACCGCCCGGGGCCAGTGGGTGAACTTCGGATAGCCCGCGGTCTCGTGATCGAACTCGGGGACGCGCCCGCTGATCAGCGCAGACGTCGCCTTCCCGATGTCGAACTCGTCGCCATTGTAAAAGTAGCCGAGCACGTCGCTGCGGCCCTCTTCGCCGTGGAACGGCGAGCAGTCGGGGAGCGCGTGCTCTACGCCGAGGCGGTGGAACGGCGAGCCGTGGAAGGTGCCGCCGGCGCCGAACCCAAAGTTCGAGAACAGGTGCGAGTGGGCGTCGACGACGCCGTACAGCGCGCCGTCCGCGAAGCGGGTCTTCGTGACCTCGCCGGTCGCGTTGACCGACAGCTCGGGGAAGTCGGAGCAGCCCTCGCTCTTCGAAAGCACGACGTCGGCGGCGAGGGCCGCCTCGCGCGTGAGCCCCGCGCCCGACAGGTAGGCGCCGGAGGCGCGATTCTTCAGGCGGAACCGCTCCGCGTTGGAGGGCGATGGCTCGAGGTGCCACTCGGCCGGCGACACGTACCCTTCCTCGTTGCGGAGCGTGTCCGACTCGAGCTTCTTCACGCGGCCGAGCGTGCCCGCGTCGTCGGTGAGGTAGCCCCCGTCGGCGTCGCGCAGGAGATAAGTGCCGAGGTCCGTCGCGCGAAGGTGGAAGCGCGCTGCGGGGCCCGTGGAACACCCACGGAGCTCGAAGTGGGCGCCGTCGCTCGCGCGCGCGACGGTGACCGCGCCGTGGGAGACGGCCGTGACGATGACGCACGCGTTGGCGGCCGTGTGCACGGTCAGCCCCGCGCTCGGGGGCCCCTCCGAGGAGGCGCACTCGTCGGTCGTGCAAGCGAGGGGGGCCGACGCGAGCGCCGCCGCGGCGCACAGCAGCGCGAGCGGGCGGGCGAGCCCAAGGATGCCGCGCGAGGGGGTCATGAGGGCGCGCCGTGGGTGCGGCCCGCGCGTGGCGGGGAGGGAAGGGGGCGCGCCGCTCGCGTCACCGGCACTGCGAGCCGAGCGCGGGGACGGCCCAGGTCCACAGCGCCGTGTCGATACGTGGATAATACATGGTAAACGAGTAGCACATCTCGTCTTCCGTATTTTCGCCGAACTTCACGTCGCGATCGGTCGAGTTCTTCCACGCGCAGCGGGTCTTTACCACGTCGTTGGCATCGAGCGTGGCGGAGATTGGGAGCCAGAACTGGGTGTTGAAGTCCCACCGAGGCACCGAGCCGAGGTCGACCTCGGCTCCGCCCGCGGCCTTCGTGAGCCTCGTCTCGATCGCCGAGCCGAGCTCGTGCATATGGGGCATCGCCGCGAAGACCTTCCGGCCCGCGAGGGCGGCCGGCACCGTGACGCTGCAGGTCTTCTCGAGCTCGCTCTTGCGGGGGATGTCGATCTTCTGCGTGCCGAAGGCCAGCACGTCAGCCTCGAACTGTCGGGGCGCCGACGTGCAGAGCTCGACGCCGCTCGTGTCGGTCTGGCCGACGAGGCGGCGCGCGTTGTTGTAGTGAACTTGCACGACGAAGTTCGTGGTCTGGCCGGCCTTCACGGCGAAGCCGGCCTCGGGGGGCATCACCATGTTCTTGCCGCCCGGGGCCCAGCCGTACATGAGGCGCCACTGCAGCGAGCCACCCGAGGGGCATTTCTGGGGCTTCGTGGGGTACGCGGAGTCCGACTTGAAGATGAGCACGTGGTGCACGATCGACGGGTTCTGGATCCGCGGCGCGATGGCGACGATGTGCTTGTCGGTGGGTGAGGTGACGTTCACGCCGTAGCAGACGTAGTCGTTCGCGTCGGCCTCGGGCATGGTCCAAGGCTCGCTCGGTGCCACCGAGATGTCGGGGGTGCACGCGAGGGGCTCCGTGGGTCCCGCGTCGCCGGGGGGCGGCGGATTGCAGGGCGCGGTCGAAGCGGGGGCGCCCGCGGCGGACCACGCGTCGAGCACGGCCATGTCGGCCGCCGACAGCCGGGGGTTGGGCGCCTGGGGCATCGGCGCGGCGTCGTCGTGGATGCGCTTGACCACCCGCTCGTGCACCTTCTTGGTCGCGTCGCTCGTGGCCGCGGCGATCAGCTGCGCGTGCGTGGTGAGCGGCATCGGCGCGCCGAACTTCGGCGGGCTCGAGTGGCACTTCCAGCAGTTGTCCGCGAGCACTCGCTGCACGTCGCAGGGCAGGCCCTGGCCGGTCGGGCCCGGCACGCTCGCGCTCGTCGTGGGCGTGGGGCCGGCGTCGGTGGGCGTCACCCCGGCGTCGGTGCCGCACGACGCGAGGAGGCCGACGAGCGCCGAAGAGACCAGGGCGACAGACGTGAAGTACGCGCGGTGCATTCCGGTGAGCATGCGCCAAAGTTGCGTACGCGCAAAACCTATCCGCCCGAGCCTCAAAGGTTCCGCTGCCGCCGCCCTTCGCGCCAGGGCGGGCGAGCCCCTTCGGGCTCACTTCAGGTTCCCCGCAGGGCGGAAGCGGCCGCGAGGGCCGAGCAGCTCATGTGCGGCAGCCGCACGGGACGCGTCGCGGCTCGCACGAGAGCACGCGCCCCCGCGCGTCCAGGGCGATGCAGCCCCCCCGCGCAGCAGCACGCGCCCGCGCACGCGAGACTCACCCGACCGAGCACCCGGCGGCCTGCTTCTGTGTCAGGCCCTCGAGCCGAGCCTGCGGACGGCGACGCGAGCATCGCGACGAAGGGGGCCAGGTAGCCCGCCAGCTCCTCTTCGAGGGCGCGGTCGTCGACGTCGCGCGGATCTTCCGCCTCGCGGTCGGCGTGGCCGTCGGCCACTCGGTGCTTCGCGGCGACGCGCTGGTGGTCGACGACCGCGCTCCGTGCGACCTGATAGACCCACGGTCCGAAGCGCTGCTCGTCGCGGAGCCCCTCGAGCCCCCGCTGCATCCGCAGGAAGACGTCCTGCACGACGTCGTCGACGTCCACGTCCGATCGCACGCGGCGCGCGACGAAGGGCCGCAGCTTCGCTTCGAGCTCGCGCCACGCGCCGCGCGCCGCCGGCTCGATCATGCCGAGGTCTCCGGCGCGCAACAGGACGGGCCGCAGCACGACTTCACGCCGCCCGGCTTGACGGCTTCGATGGTGGCCGACGCGACGTAGTCCTCGACCCCCGAGCCGGGCAGCCAGTCGCGGATGAAGTCGCGGCTCTGCTCGTTCACGTCGACGCGGATGCCCTCGAAGCCCGCCACGCGGAGCAGCGCGCGCAGGGTCTCCACGCTCGCCGCGCCGGAGACGCAGCCCGTCAGCGCCGCGACGTCGTTCTCGAGCGACTCCGGGAGCGCCTGGGTCTTCACGACGTCGGAGATGGCGAGGCGGCCGCCCGGCTTGAGCACACGGAAGGCCTCTTGGAAGACCGCCCCCTTGTCCGGGCTGAGGTTGACCACGCAATTCGAGAGGATGACGTCCGCCGTCCCGTCGGCGACGGGTAGGTGCTCGATCTCACCGAGCCGGAAGTCGACGTTCCTCGCCTCGAGCTTCTGCGCGTTGGCGCGCGCCTTCGAGACCATGTCCGGCGTCATGTCCACGCCGATGACTCGCCCGGTCGGCCCCACCTGCTTGGCCGCGAGGAAGCAGTCGAAGCCTCCTCCCGCGCCGAGGTCGAGCACCGTCTCGCCCGGCTTCAGCGCGGCGATGGCATGCGGGTTCCCGCAGCCGAGGCCCAAGTTGGCGCCCTCGGGGACCGCGGCCAGGTCCTCGGCGGAATACCCGAGCGCGAGGCTCGCGTTCGCCCCCGGACCGCAGCTCCCCGGCGCGCAGCAGCTCGCGCCCGTCGTGGAGCGGGCGATGTTTCCGTACTGTTCACGCACCGCGGTGCGAACCTCGTCCTTGGTCTGTTCGTTCATGGTCGTTACCTCCTATTCATCAAGACGGGGGCGTCGCCGAAAGGACGCAGCTCACCGAGCGTCATCGCCCGCATCACCCTGCAGATGGCCGACGCGGGGCAGACTGAGCAAAGTCAGCCGAGGCGCTCCTCTGCTGCGAATCGCTCGAGCCTCCCGCGGAGGGTGTCCCGCGCCGTCCGGAAGCGCGTGAGCAGCTCCTCCGGCGGGATCGCCGGGTCTTGGGTCGCAGGATCGGGGATCGGCCAGTGCAGCCGCCGAGCCTGGCCGAGGAACACGGGGCAGACCTCCTCCGCGCACAAGGTGATCACAGTGTCGACCGCCGCCGCGTCGATCGTCTGGACCGACTTCGAGTGATGCGTGGCGATGTCCACGCCCAGCTCGCGCATGACCGCGACGGCGTAGGGGTTGACCGTCGAGGGGCGGCTTCCAGCGCTCATGACGGGCACCCGGTCTCCGAAGATCATGCGGCCGAGCCCCTCGGCCATTTGGCTCCGCGCTGAGTTCGCGACGCAGAGAAAGAGGATGCCCTTCGCCTCGCCGCTCATGAGGCGCCTGGTGCGGTCGGTGAGGCGGTCGCGGGAGTCGCGGCCTCGAGCGCCGCGACCTCACGCGCCGCAGCGGGGAAGTAGCGGCGCTGCCCCCAGAGCGCGACGTTCACGAGGCCGATGAGCACGGGCACCTCGACGAGCGGCCCGATCACGGCCGCGAAGGCCGCGCCGCTGTGGATGCCGAAGCTCGCGATGGCGACGGCGATGGCGAGCTCGAAGTTGTTGGAGGCGGCCGTGAACGAGAGCGTCGCGGTCTGCTTGTAGTCGGCGCCCACGCGCTTGCTCATGAAGAACGACACCGCGAACATCACGACGAAGTAGACGAGCAGCGGCGCCGCGATGCGGAGCACGTCGAGCGGGAGCTGCACGATCGCCTCGCCCTTGAGCGAGAACATCACGACGATCGTGAAGAGCAGCGAGACGAGCGTGACAGGCCCAATGCGCGGCACGAAGTGCTTCTCGTACCAGTCGCGTCCCTTGGCGCGCACCAGGACGCGTCGGGTGAGGAAGCCGGCCGCGAACGGAATGCCGAGGTAGATGGCGACGCTCTTGGCGATCTCGCCGATGCTGATGTCGACGATCGCGCCCTTCAGGCCGAGCCAGGTCGGCAGCAGCGTGGCGAAGAAGTACGCGTAGACCGAGAAGAACAGCACCTGGAAGATCGAGTTGAACGCGACGAGCCCCGCGCAGTATTCGGTGTCGCCCTTCGCGAGGTCGTTCCACACGATGACCATCGCGATGCAGCGCGCGAGCCCGATGAGGATGAGGCCGAGCATGTACTCGGGCTTGTCGCGCAGGAACACGACGGCGAGCCCGAACATGAGGAGCGGGCCGATGATCCAGTTCTGCACGAGCGACAGCGCCAGCAGGCGTTTGTTGCGGAAGACCTTCCCGAGCTCCTCGTAGCGGACCTTCGCGAGCGGCGGATACATCATCAGCACGAGGCCTATCGCGATCGGGATCGAGGTCGTGCCCACGCTCATGCGGTGGAGCGCGGTCGTGAACCCGGGCGCCAGGAAGCCGAGGGCGATGCCGAGCGCCATCGCGCCGAAGATCCACAGGGTCAGGTAACGATCGAGGATCGAGAGCTTGCCGAGCAGCCCGGCGCGGGCCGGCGCGGGAGTGGTCATGGGGTGTCCGCTGAGCGTCGTCCGCGCAGGTCGTGGCGTGTCGCTCGGGCCGGCTTCATGACGCCCTCCCTTCGGTCGGTTGCCATAGAACCGCCGCTCGCCTGCGGCTCGCTTGCATGTTCGGCGCCGCCTCCACGCGTGGCGCTTCGGTCGGCGCGAAGAAGTCGAGGCGCGGCCTCGCCCCCGCGGGCGCGGACCATGGCACCACGGCGACCCGAGTCGCGAGCGCGGCCACCTCGCGGTGAAACCGCGCCTCGTTCGCGCGGCGCCGCACGAGCCCCGGGTCGGTGATCTCGAGCGGCGTCAGGCTCAAGTTTATCACCCAGGCGAAGGGGCGGATGTCGGCGCGCTCGAGGTCACGCTGGAGCGCCGCGGCCTCGTGCACGGGCGTCGCCTCCGGCAGCGTGACGAGGAGGATCTTGGTGAACGCGGCGTCACGCAGGCGCGGCAGGAGGCGCCGGACCTCCTCCGGCGCCGAGCCCGAGGACCGCAGCACCTCACGATGGTACGACTCGGCCGCGTCGAGCAGCAGCAGGGTGTGTCCGGTGGGCGCGGTGTCGATGACCACGAACCCGCGCTCGCCCTCGTCGACGACGCGCGCGAACGCGCGAAAGACCGCGATCTCCGCGGTGCAGGGGCTGCGGAGTTCCTCCTCGAGCAGCGCGCGACCGGCGGCGTCGAGGTTCGCGCCGGCCGTGCGGAGCACCTCCTCGGCGTAGGCGCGCGTCTCGGCGGCGGGGTCGATGCGGCTCACGCGGACGCCGGAGACCGCGCCGCCCAGCGTCTCTTCGACGTGGGCGGCCGGATCGGTCGTGGTCAGATGCACCGCGTGTCCGCGGCGCGCGAGCTCGACGGCCACGTTCACGGCCACGGAGGTCTTGCCGACGCCTCCTTTGCCCATCGTCATGATCACGCCATGTCCCGAGGCCTCGAGCGCCGGCACGAGCGCGGCCAGCGAAGGGGTCGGCGGTCTGGCCGTCACGTCGAGCGGAGCCGTCGCGGGCGGCGCCGTGGAGGCGGGAGTCCCTCCAAAGAGCTGCCGCAACGCCGCGACGCCGACGAGCCCGAACGGCAAGAGCGGGAGCTCCGTGCGGGACAGCGCAGAGAGGCCCGCGGGCATGGTCGCCATCGCGTCGGCGCCGCGGCGCTCCATCGCTACGGCGACCGGGTCAGCCGCCCCGTCGGCGCGAAAGATCCCATTGAGGACGAGCTCCTGCCGCTCGATCCCGAGCGCCGCGAGCTCGCCACGGGTTCGCTCGGCCTCGCGCAGCGCCGCGACGTCTGCCCTCGACACGAGGACGAGCGCGGTCCGGGCGCCGTCGACGAGCGCGGCACGCGAGCCCGCGTAGAGCGCCTGCTGGGCCTTCAGACCCGCCAGCGGGCCGAGGCACGACGTGCCGCCGACGTTCGCCTCGAGGAAGCCCGTCCACGCGGCCGGCAGCTCGAGCAGGCGCAGCGTGTGCCCCGTAGGCGCCGTGTCGAAGACGACGTGATCGAAGTCCGAGGTCGCGCTCGCGTCACCCAGGAGCTTCGAGAACTCGTCGAACGCGGCGATCTCGACGGTGCAGGCGCCCGAGAGCTGCTCCTCGATGCTGCGCACCGCGGCGTCGGGCAGCACTCCGCGGTACGGACCGACCATCCTCTCGCGGTAGGCGTGCGCGGCGGCCTCGGGGTCGATGTTGAGCGCGTAGAGCCCCAGAACGCCGGTCACCGCGCGCGGCGCCCCGGTGAGCGGAGTCTCGAGCACCTCGTCCAGATTGGAGGCGGGATCGGTGCTGACGAGGAGCACCCGTCGCCCGCGCTCCGCGAGCGCGATCGCCGCCGCGCAGGCTACGCTGGTCTTGCCGACGCCGCCTTTGCCCGTGAAGAAGAGGTTTCTCGGCGCGCGATCGAGGAGGGCCATGCTCTTCAACAGCAGCTCGACTTCGGCTTGACCGCCGCCGCGCCACAGCAGCCGGAGGTGGCGGGCGCCGAGTCGACCTTCTTCACGAGCACGCCCGCGAGCGCGGCGAGGGTCTCGCGCGACGGGTAGGCCCCCTCCACGGCGATGCGGTCGCCCACGAGGACGAGCGGCAGCACCTCCGTGCCACGCCCGAGCGCCTCCTTCACGGCCGGCGTGTCCGCGAACGCGGCGGGCTGCTGCGACAGGTTGAAGCGCTCGACCGTGACGCCCTGCTTCTGGAGCCAGTCGACGTCGGCGGCGAAGCGGGCGAGCTCGGGGTCGACGCTCGGGCCGCAGACGCCGGTGGAGCAGCACATGGCGGGGTCGAACACACGGAGCGTCACGGACATGGGAGGTTCCTTTCGATTATCGGCGATGAACGATGAAGAAGACGGGTGGAAGAGGCCGCCATCACAGCCCCCCGACGAGCGCGCGCAGGCGGCGGAGCGCGTGCGGCTCGATGCAGTAACAGACGCGCGGCCCGTCCACGTCGCCGCGGATGAGGCCCGCGTCCTTCAGCACCTTGAGGTGCTGAGAGACCGTCGACTGGGCGAGCGGCAGCTCGTCCACGATGTCGCCGCACACACACGCGTTCTTTCGGAGGAGGATGCGCACGATCTTCACGCGCGCCGCGTGGCCGAGCGCCTTCGAGAGCGTGGCCAGCTCTTCGTCCGCCTCGTGGCCCTCGACCGGGCGGAGGTCGACCTGCTCTCTCGCCGGTGGGCAGCAGGCATCGGAGGGCTTAGGGGACGAACTCATCGTAAAACGACGATATCTACCCGCGCGGCTCTCGTCAAGTCGGGGCGTAGGGCGCGCGCGCAAGCGAGCCGAGAGCCTCGGACTACCGCACGGCGGCCTTTCGCATCGCGTCGAACGCGCCGCTCGGGAGCCGGTTCGGGTCGTTGCTCACCGCGCCGGCGCCGTCGAGCGACAGCCACATGGCGCGTCGCCGCCACCCGGCGGCGAAGTACACCACGAGGACCTTCTCCCGCTTGTCTCGGCGCGCTCCTTTGCTCCCCACGCGGTACCAGAGGTCCCACGCGGCGGTCTCGTCGGGCTTGTAGAAGGCCTCGAGGGCCGCGCGGCCCGCCTCGAGCGGCGCACCCTCGACCTTGCCGTCGGTGTCGACGTCGCCGCGCGTCCGCTGGATGGCGGCCCACGCGGCGCGCAGGGCCTCGGCCTGCACCTCGCGCGCCCGGCGGGGATCGCGCGCGGTGCGGAGCCGCGCCCGCTCGCGGCTCGCGAAGGACACCAGCGGATCGCGCTTGCGCGTGACGCGGTATCCCGCGAAGCCGACCGACACGATCGCGACGACCAGCAGCAGCGCGAGTCGACGCGGCGCCGCCTCCCGGTGGAGGTGGACCACGGTCGTCACCATGGGCATGAGGAACGCGAGGATGACCACGGTCTCGACGGCGAGGGTGCCGGCGGCGATGGGCACGAAGTCGCGCGCGCCGAGCTCCGGCGGGAACGAGCGCCAATACTGCACGCCGAGCGAGGCGACCAGCAGCGTGAAGCTGAAGAGCGTATAGCCCTTGAAGAGCAGAAACTCGCGCCTCGCCTCCGTGTTCCACAGCCAATAGGGAAAGAGCAGCGGATAGAAGACGTAGTAGAGAAACGGTCCGGGGGGGTGCGCCCGGTAATAGGCTTCGAACGCGAGCTGGTTTCTGAGCAGGCGTCTCGCCAGCCCCGAGCGCGCGGCCAGCGCGTGGGCGGCCTCGCCCGCGAAGAACACGCCGAGCGCGAGCACGATCTGCACGACCGCCGCGCCGACGGGGAACAGCGTGGCGATGCGGACGATCGCGAACGGCGCCGCGGCGAAGAACGCCAGGCGGAGGGCGAAGTCCGCCGTGGAGCGCGCAGTGCTCATCGTCGTGTGCGTCTTGTGCGTGGGGCGCGTGCAGGCGCCCGAAGTGCCTGGCTCACGCGCGTGGCGGCTTTCAGCACCAGCCCGTGACTAGAACTGGCAGCAGCGAATGCCGATGCTTGCGCTCACGTTCCGATCGCGAGGCGCGCTGTCTGCGGCGTCGCATCTCGCGCCGGAACCCGAGTCGTAGCTGCCGCCGCGGATTCGGCAGTTGGAGCCCAGGGCGGTGCCATCGCAGGAGTTCTCCCACTCGGCCACGTTCCCGCTCATGTGGAAGAGGCCGACGACACCGCCCTGGCAGGAGCGGAATTGCGGCCGGGCCGGGTCGATCGGGACCGAAGTGTACGAGCCAGTGTCGGCGTACTCCGCCACGAGCCATGGCCCCCCTGGGCTGGTGTTGCAAGGCGCTGGCGGCATCGGGCCGCTCATGTACGTGGGCCCGTACGGATAGGCGTTGGCGCCCTGGGCGCTGCACGCGTTGTACCAGGCGTCCTTGTCCGCGCGGGTGAACGCCGTGGCGTACTCGGCGGCCGGGATCGCCGCGCCGCTCGTGTCGCCGCACAGCACCTTGCCGGCCCACGTGCAGTAGGCGGCCGCGTCGCACCAGTCGACGTTCGTCACCGGCAGGCCGTACGACGTGGACAGAGGTTGCGGCGGCGGCCAGTTCCCATTGGGAACGAACGTGGTGTTCCCGGTCGACGGCGGGGTGCCAGGCGGAGAGCCAGGGGGGGGCGCGGCCCTGCACGCGCCGTCTTGCCTGGTCACGTCCACGTTGGCGCGCAGGAACTTGTCGTAGTCGCCCTTCGTCACCTCGGTCTCGTCGATGCAGTAGGCGCCGCCCGTGGCCTTGGGCACGGTCACCATGCGCGCCGGGCACGCGCACGCCGAGTCGACGAGGTTGCAGCTGAGGCTCTTGCAGTCGCCGTCGGCGGTGCAGCGCCGGCCCGCGCCGCAGCGGACGCACGCCGTGCCGCCGCAGTCGACGTCGGTCTCGTCGCCGTTCTTGACGCCGTCCGAGCAGGTCGGGGAGGAGCACTGCTTATTGGAGGGATCGCAGAACCCGCCGAGGCAGTCTTCCTTGCCGACGCAGCGCTTCCCGTCGGCGCAGCGGTTGCACTTCGGGCCGCCGCAGTCGACGTCGGTCTCGTTGGGATCGATCTTGCCGTTCTTGCACTCGAGGTCGACCGACGGGGCGTCGCCTTGCGCGTCCACCGCCGTGCTGGTGTCCGGGGTCGCGTCGCCGACCGCCGCGTCGATCACGACGCCCGGCGGAAGGAAGAGGACCGCGCCGTCGCCCGAGGTGTTCGTGACCGCAGACGGCAGAGAGCCGCCCCCGCTCGAGCACGCGAGCGGCGCGAGAACGAGGCCCACGAGCGAAGCGACGACCAAGGGACCAAGAGCGCGACGGTGCATGGGAAAAGGGTACCGACTTTGTCGCGCGCGCGCCAAAATCAAGCACACGCGACCGCAAACCGAGCGCACCTTCTGCCACATCCTCGTGAGGGGGCGCCTGCGCCGGGCCTGGTTCGTCGGCCGAGCCGGCCCCTTGGCTACGGGAGCGCGTGTCCGAGGAGGGGCGGCGTCTCGTCCTCGAGCAGCGCGCCGGCCGCGCGCCCCCGCCGGAAGAAACCAAGGAGGCCGTGGACCGTGGCGGCGTCGTCGAAGGCTTGGCCCGTCGCAGACGCCCGCGCGGCCTGCGCGGTGAACGTGGCGAGGCGCGCGCTGGCGGCCCCGAGGCCCGTCAGGTAGTGCGCGTAGACCGCCAGGTACCGGCCAACGAGCTGCGCGGGGTGCAGGTCCCACCCTTGGTGCACGCCGATCGCGAGGGCCGAAGTGACGTTCGCGGCGTGCTCGCGGAGGGCCCCCTGGATCGCCGCGTGGTTCTCGGCGCGCTGCGCGTCCGTCAGCGCGTCGCCGCGATGGACGGGCAGCGGCAGGCGCGTGGTGGCGCCGTCGACGACCCGCGCCCCCGTGCCCGCCGCGCCGAGCTGCATGAGCGCGCGGGCCGCGCCGCACAGCGGGCTCTGGAGGGACTGCGCGCTCGCCGACACCCCGAGCGTCGAGAGGAGATCGTAGGCCCCGAGGTGCACCGAGGTCACGCGGCCTCCGCCAGCGCCGACGAGCGCGCGCGTCGCGACCGCGCCGCCTGCGTCGAGCAGGGCCTCGGGGGTCTCGATCATGAGCTCGAGCCCGACCGCGCCGGGGGAGAGCCCCAGCTCGGACTCCGCGAGCGTGAGCAGCTCGCAGAACAGCGCCACGTCGCGGGCGTCGCGCACCTTGGGGAGCGTCACCACGAAGCGCGGGGGCAGGTCGCCGCCTCGCGTTCCCAGGCCCTCGAGCACAGCGAGGAGCGTCCTCGCCGCGCGGCCTCCGGTGTCGCCGTCGAAGGCCTTCGTGCGCACGCCGAGCAGCGGGAGGGGCCGTTCCCCCCCGCGTGCGCCCGCGTAGCCCGCGAGCGCCTCGCCGACGCGCGCCGCGTCGAGGTCTTCGTCGGCCTCCGAGCGGGCCCCATACCCGTCTTCGAAGTCGACGCGGAGATCGTCGAGGGGCCGCTCGCGCAGGCGCTGGGCCACGCGCGCTCGCACCGCCGAGGCGACGGGCCGCGCCGACTCGCCGACGATCGCGCACACGTCGTCGTCGCTCGCGACGTGGGCCTCGAAGGCGCGCCGCGCGAGCTCGCCGAGCTTCTCGATCGCCCCCGCGCGAAACAGGTGTGCGCCGCCGTACAGGACCGACACGGGCGCCGGTGGCCCTGGGGTCGCGGCCTCCGCGCGGGTCGTGCGCGCCACGAGGTCGGCCACGCGGGGATCTCCCGCGAGGAGCCGGCCCGTCACGCGTGGGCCCCGTCGGCCTCGAGCTGCTCGAAGTGAGAGCCGAGCTCGCGGCGCTTGCGGAGCGGCATGCAGAAGAGCTGCGTCTCGCTGATGAGCTGGGCCTCGAGGGTCGCGCACATCGCCTCGCGCTCCTCGGCCTCGCGCTCCTCACGGGCGCGCTCTTCGTCGCCGCGCTGCTCCAGGTTCGCGAGGGCCGCGCGCAGCTCGCGCAGCTGGAAGTCGATGTCGAGGACCCTCGCCTCCTTCGTGGACAGCTGCGCCACGCGCTCGGCGTGCTCTCCGCGCGAGGCGAGCCACTCGCGGGTGGTGGCGGCGAGCTGCTCGTAGGCGTCGGCGAGCTCCGCGCTTGGTTCACGAAAACCGGAGCGGCCCTCCCAGAAGAGCTGCTCCTTTGCGAGGGCGCGGAGCCGCGTCGCGAACTCTTCGTCCCGCGCGCGCCCGTTCACGGTGAGCGCCTGCGCCGCGCGCGCCTCCTCCTTGGCCCGTGACGCGTCTTGGCCGAGCACGTCGACCGCGAAGCCGAGCTGGAGGCGCTGCTCACGGTGCTCCGCCACCGCGCGATCGGCCGTTCGGCGCGCGAGGTCGCGCTCGAAATGGGCCTGCGCGTGCCGCGCGACGAGCTCGTGCACGGTGAGGAGGCATTCCAGGAGCTCCTTGGGGGCCTTCCTGTGGTCGCCGTACGCGACCGTGAGCATGTCGTCGAACACCGCGACGCGCCTCCGCCAGACGCCGTGGTCGGAGGCCGGCTCGAGGGTGAAGCGCTGCGCCGAGCTCTCGCTCAGCGTCTCGGGGGTGGGTGGCGCGTCGAGCGAGAGCGCCGTCAGGATCTCGAGCGCCGTGGTCTGCACGCGGTGCGCGTCGACCGGGCGCTCCCCGGGCTCTTTCGCGAGCATCGTCGCCACCAGCGCGTCCAGCTCGGGCGGCACCTCCGGGTTCTGCGCGCTCGGCGGCGGCGGCACGTCGCGGAGGTGCTTCACGAAGAAGGTCGCGATGTCGGCCGCGTCGAAGGGCAGCTCGCCGGTGAGCAGCTCGTAGAAGACGACGCCGAGCGCGTAGAGATCGGCGGCCGGTCCCACCTCCGCGTTCTTGATGCGCTCTGGAGCCATGTACTGCGGCGTGCCGAACAGCTCTCCCTGCCCGGTGAGCCGGCTGTCGTGCATCGATTTGGCGATGCCAAAGTCAAGTATCTTGACCAGCTCGGTGCCGTCGTCGCGCTGACAGAGGAAGATGTTGTCCGGCTTGATGTCCCGGTGCACGACGTCGAGGTCGTGCGCGCGGGCGACGCCACGCGCGAGCTGCACCATGATGTGGAGCGCGCGCCGCAGCGTCATGGTGCGCGAGCCGATCGTCGCCGAGAGCGGCGCCCCGTGCAGGCGCTCCATCGCGATGTACGCCGTCCCGTCCTCGGTCTCACCCTGGTCGTAGATCTCGATGATGTTCGGGTGCGTGAGCTTCTGGGCGTTCTTCGCCTCCCGGCGGAAGCGCTCGCGCACGACCGCGTCGGTGGCCAGCGTCGGGTGCATGACCTTCAGCGCCACGGGCTTGCCGGTGAGCTTGTGGGTGGCGCCGTAGACGGTCGCCATGCCCCCCTCGCCGAGCACCTCGTCGATCACGTAGCGCCCCGACAGCGTGGTGCCGAGGCGCACGTCGGCGACCTCCTCGAGCGGGGTCGCGTCGAAGACGCACGTACGCGCCGCGTTCTCGAAGCGCATCTTGCAGCGTGGGCAGGTCTTCAAGCGACTTCGGAGCATACCCGAAACGCGGCTTCGTCGAGCCGAGCGCGCGACGTGGAACGCGCGTGCAGTGCCCGTCCGCTTCACCTCGGCGCGTCCGGCGGCCTATAGTGGCGTCCCGAGGACGACGGATGCGCCCGGAGGCGCCGAGCGTTCGGCCGATCAGGATGCGCACCCCCACACCCACCCGGCTCCTCGTCGTGTCGCTCGTCGCGGTCGCGCTCGCCGCGGGCGCCTTCGTGGCGCGCCCGTACGCCCTCCCGAACACCCCCGCGCTGCCGGGGCTGCGCGTCGACGGGGTCGAGATCCCCCGGGGCAGCGACGGCGCCGCGGAGGTCCGGGCTCGCAAGGCCGCGCTCGAGGGGCGGGTGGTGACCCTCACGAGCGGCAAGGGCACCACGACCGCCACCCTCGCCGAGCTCGGCCTCGCGGTCGACGAGGCGCGCACGCTCCAGCGCATCGCCGCGCTCGGCCGCGACGGCTCGCTGCTCGAGCGCTTCCAGCTCGCGCGTGAGGCGGCGCGGGGCGAGCTCGACGTACCGCTCGCGCTCGCGGTCGATCGCGACAAGGGCGTCGCGCGCCTCGAGCCCGTGAAGGCCGAGATCGACGTCGCGCCCACCCCAGCCAAGCTCGACCTCGACAAGCACGCCACGCTCCCTGGGGTCGACGGCGTCTACGTCGACCTCGACGCGACGCTCGCGCGGGTGGAGGACCTGGCGCGGAGCGGCCACAAGAACGAGCCCAGCGCGCTGCCCCTCGTCACGCTCACGGTGCCGCCGCGCGTGTCGAGCTCGTACCTCGCGAGCCTCGACGTCTCCACCGTCGTCGGCGAGTTCGAGACGCACTTCTCGCGGGGTGGCGATCAGGCCCGGCGCGGCCGCAACATCGACGTAGCGGCCTCCAAGCTCGAGGGGCTCGTGCTCTCGCCCGGACAGCTCGTCAGCTTCAACGAGATCGTGGGCGAGCGCAGCGAGGCGAACGGCTTCCAGCGGAGCTGGGAGATCTTCAAGGGCGAGATGGTCGAGGGCGTGGGCGGCGGCACCTGCCAGGTCGCGTCGACGTTTCACGCGGCGGTGCTCTTCGGTGGCCTCGACGTGCTCGAGCGGCTGCCGCACTCGCGTCCGAGCGCCTACATCCCCATGGGCCTCGACTCCACGGTGGTGTTCCCCGCCGTCGACCTGAAGGTGCGCAACCCGCACCCGTTCCCGGTGGTGGTGCACACGAAGTCGACCGGGAACACCCTCCGCGTCGAGCTGCTCGGCAAGTCGAAGCCCGCGCGGGTGGTCTTCGGTCGCGACGTCGTCGCCACGCTCCCCTACAAGCGAAAAATCGTCGAGGAGCCCGGGCTTCCGGCCAATCGGGTCGTCCGAAAACAGCATGGAATCAAGGGCTTCCGCATCAAGCGAACTCGCCAGCTCGTGTACGAAAACGGCACCTCGAAGACCGAGGAGTCGACCGACTTCTACCCGCCCACCACCGAGATCTACCTCGTGCCAGCGGGCTTCGACGAGGGCCGCCTGCCCGCGCTCCCGGACGCCGACGCCGACCCAGGCGACGGACCCCGCACCCCCGCGCCGAGCAGCGGCGGCGCCGTCGCGTGCGCCGGCGACTGCGCGAAGCCGGGCGACATCGAGGTCGTCAACGGTCGCGGCGTGCACGCGCCCACGGGCGTGCAGGTCGCGCCACCCCGCTCGGTGTCCCTGAAGCGCTAGTCCCCTGGAGTCGTGGTTCGTATCAGAAGTCCGGTCTTCGGTGTCATTCCGAGGAGCGAGGGGGTGCCCCGTTTTCGGCGGCGGCGGGCCCGTCCTCAACTCGGACGTCGTTCCGCGCGGTGGAGGCGGCGCTTTGCGCTCAGGGGACAGTGGTTTCGGGTGTGACCGCGCGAGAACGCCGACCCTCGAACATGAGTATCCTCCCACCGCCGCCGAAAACGGGACACCCCCTCGCTCCCTTGCGGCGAAAGGCCGAGCCGCGCGACTTCTGGAAGGGATCACGCTTCCAGGGGACTAGCTAGCCGCGTGGGCCTCGCCCCGCGCGAGGCGCCTCGGCTACAGCGTGTAGCTCGTGTTCACGTTCGTGATGCCGTTGCCGGCGGGGAAGGTGGTGGCGCGGAGCTTGGCGGCCACGCACTCCTGGGCCGCGCGCGAGGCCGAGCCCGACACCGAGACCGTCGCGACTCGCCCCGCGGGGAGCACCACGAAGCGCGCGACCACGGTGCCGTGTCCCGGGTCCTTGCAGGCCTTCATCTGCGCTCCCGTCGCCGCGATCGCGGCGCGCATGCCCGCGCTTGGGCTCGCCGCGCTCGCGGAAGCGCGGCTCTCGAGCTGGCTCTCCCCCGTGACCGTGCCCTCGGCGACGTCGAAGCGCGAGGGCTTCGAGGGGAACGCGAACGCGGGCGCGCCCTTCACCGCGCTGCCCGCGAGCACTCTCACCTCGGCGTTCGAGGTGCCCGTCACCGCCGGACCCGAGCTCGTGAGGGTGGCGCCCTCGACGGAGAGCTTCAGGTTGTGGTCGGCGTGGAGCCCCTCCTTTTCGCCCTGCACGCTGGCGCCCTTGCGCAGGCGCACGTCCGCGTTGGTGCCGAGGCGCAGCGCCGTGTCCTTCGCCACGAGCTTCGAGTCCTCGAGCAAGAGCTTCACGTTCGACCCCTTCGTGGCCACCGCGTCGCCTCTGGACGACGTGAGGGCGCTCTTGTCGGCGAGCTTCAGGTCTCCGTTGTGCTCGACGAGGAGCGCCGCGTCCCCGGCGCTCACGGTGAGGCCGCGCGCGTCGATGGAGCCGTTCGACCCCGCGAGCTGCACGCCGACCTCGTCGGAGGTGATGGTCGAGGACTTCGCCGTGACCTTGCCGTTCGTCGTCGTCTTCAGCCCGTGCTCCTTGCCCTTCAGCGTCGCGTCGACGAGCGACACCTTCGCGTTCGAGCCGAGATCGATCGCCGCCTGCCCGCCGGTGACTGTCGAGTTGCGCACCTCGATCTCCGCGTTGCCCTCGCCCTTGACGCCCACCTCCCCGCCGTGGAGCTCGCTCTTGTCGCTGATCCACACCTTCGAGTTCGTCGTGGCGAGGTCGAGGACGGTCGTCTTGCTCGTGAGCTTGCTGTTGATGATCTTGAGCTCGAGGTTGACGCCGCCCTTCACGATCACGTCGGATGACTTCAGCGTGCTGTCTTTGAGGGTGAGCTTGCAGTTCACGCTCGCCTCGACCACCGGTTTGTCGCCGTCGTAGTTCTTGCCGCTCAGGATGAGGGTCTCGTTCGGGCGGCACTGCGTGGGCAGCGAGACGAACCGTCGCCCGAAGGCGCTCACGCCCGCGCCGACGCCCACGACGAGCATGATCGCGACCGGAATGAGCACCGGGATGAGCGACGTGGCCACCGTGGCCCCCACCGCGCCCGATGGGATGTAGAGCACCGTCGAGGGCACATGGCCCGGCGCGCCGAACTGCGACACCCGGGTCTGCGGGGCCTTCGCGCGCTGAATCGAGATGGAATTGTTGCAGTAGCGGCAGGTCACCACCGTGAGGTTGGGATCGACCTGAAGGGGGGCGTTGCAGCTGGGGCAGCGCTGCTCGACGAGCTTGACCGGGCCTTGCATGCGGCCACTCTACACGCGACAGGGGACCCGCCGCTCGCCCGGATCCCGGGCGGCCGCGCTCGGCCAAAGCGCTCAGGGGGGGGGGAGGGGCAGCACGTCGGCGCGGGCGGCCAGCTCGCCTGGTCGCGGGCCGTCGTTGTGGGGCACGTACAGCACCACGCTCTCCCCCGCGGCGAGCGGCTCCGACTTGCCTCGCCGGTTGATACGCTCCATCAGCTTGGCCGACACGCCGTGGCGCTTGCCGATGACCTCGAGCGTCTCGCCGGCGGCGGCCTGCACGACGATGCGGCGTCGCCCCTTCTCCTCGAAATGAGCGAAGAACTCCTCGCTGCCGGCGACGACAGTGCGCACCGAGCCCTCGCTGAGCCAGCGCGTCTGAGCGAGCTTCTCGCGGTCGGCGACGAACACTTGGAGCGTCATCCCCTCGAGCAGGCGCGCCCGCAGATCGAGGGCGTTCCAGCGGCGGAGCTCGTCCGAGGTGACGCCGAACGCCTCCGCCAGCGAGCCGGCGGTGTCGCCCGTCTTCACCCTGTAAAATACACGCGTTCGATCGGGGTACACGTACACGTCGGCTGGCACGATCACGACGGGGCGCTCGCCCTCCGGGCTCGTCGAGGGTGCGGGCGCCTCTGCGGGCGTCCCGGGCGTCGTCGCGGGCGCGCTCCCCGCGGGCGCGGGCGCGGGCGCCGGCACCAGCAGCACGGTGCCGCCGTGCAGCACCTCGCCGGGGGCGATGCCGTTCAGCTCGACGAGCCGCGACGTGGCCACCCGGTGGCTGTCGGCGATGTCACTCAGCGACTCGCCGGTCTTCACGACGTAGCGATCCGCGGGCACGCCACGCTGCTTCGCGAGCGCTTGTGCGCACGCCGGCCCTCTCCCTGGCGGCACGCGCACGGCGTAGCCGGGGCCGTCGGTGGGCGGCGTGCGGCCCGCCCGGAGCTCGGGGTTCAGCGCCTCGACCTCCTTGGGCTTGCACCCCGCGGCCTGGGCCACCGTGGCGAGCGGGGTGCCCGGCGGCACGACCACCTCGTCGCCGACGACGGGGGCCTCGAGCTCCACGGCCTGGAAACCGAACCTCGCGAGGTTCCGGCCGACGATCGCGCACGAGAGGATCTTGGGCACGTAGAGCGTGGTCTCCCAGGGCAGCGAGCCCTCGAGGTGCGACAGCGCCCAGTAGTCGTTCGAGTTGTACTTCTTCACGACGCCGGTGATGCCGCCGTACCCCATGTTGTACGAGGCCATCGCCAGCTCCCACGTGCCGAAGCGCCGGTAGAGGTCCGCGAGGAAGTCGGCGGCCGCCTCGGTCGCGCTCGGCACGTGGATGCGCTGATCGGCCCACCGGTCCTGAGAGAGCCCATAGATCCGACCTGTGCCGGGCATGAACTGCCACATGCCCAGCGCGCCCACGGGCGAGCGCGCCTTGGGATCGAAGCCGCTCTCGACCATCGCCAGCCACACCAGATCCCCGGGGAGGCCCTTCTTCGCGAGCGTCTTGCGGATCGTGTCGCGGTAGCGGCCGCTCCGCCGCAGCCACGTGGCGAACATGGCGTGGCCGCGCGGATCGTCGCGCCAGAACTCGAGGTAGCGCACGAGGCGGGCGTCCCAGCGCACGGGGAGCTCGGGGAGCTCGAGGCCTTCGAGCCACGACAGATCCCGATCGGTCGCGCCGCTTGCGCCCCCCGCGGACAGCACCTTCGGGGGCGGGCCCGAGCTATGCGGGCGCGGCGGCGTCCCCTCCGTGGCCATCGGCGAGGGCTCGTCCTTCGGCCACGGGGTGCCCAGCGGCGGTATGCCCGGTGGGAAGAGCTCGCGCTCGGCGTCGTGGAGGGCGCCGAGCTCCGCGCTCTCGGCGCCGAGGGCGGCCTCGTCCAGGGTCGAGCCTCCGGCGACGGCGCGCCGCCCCTTCGGATCCTCGTCGCGCGTGGGCCCGGGCGCGCCAGCCTTGGGCGCGGCCGCCGTCGCAGGGAGGGCCGCGTGAGGCGACGCGCCTGGCTTGGCGGCGCCCGGCTTGGCGGCGCTCGGCTTTGCCGGCGCCGGCTTGTGCGGCGGGGGCTTCGGCGGTGGGGGCTTGTGAGCGGCGGGTCTCTGCGCCGCGGGCGCGGGCTTGGCGGGCGCGGGCTTGGCGGGCGCGGGCTTGGCGGGCGCGGGCTTCGGGCTCGTCGCGGGCGCGGGCTTGGCGGGCGCGGGCTTCGGGCTCGTCGCCGGCGCGGGAAGCGGAGCTGGGCCTGGCGGGCTCGCGGGGGTCGCGCTCGTCGCGGGGGCGTCGGCCGCGTTCGCCGTGGCGGCGTGGGCAGCGAGCGAGGTGAGCGTGAGGACGATCCCCAGGGCTCGAGCGTGTGCGCGCAGACCCGTCATGTCCTACCTCCTCGCACTGTGAGGCGCCTCGGTCAACCTTTCGGCCCGGAGGCGCGGGCGAGGTGGCGCGCGCGCGCGGCGAACGACGCGCGCCCCCGCGTGCTAAACCTCCGACTTCACGATGGAAGGACGCCTCCGCTACGATGGCTATTTCTGGCGGCGCCTCGCGCTGCTCGGCGCGGCGAAGGGGCCCACCTGGCTCCTTCGCTACAGCCCGCCGCTCATCGCGCTCGCGGCGATGGCGCTGGTGCCCGAGGCGCGCCACGCGGTGCAGCGCAACCTCACGCGCGTCCGAGGTCGTCGCGGGCCCGCGGCCGACACGGTCGACACGGCGCGGACCTTCGCCGCCTACGCCGCGTCGCTCGCCGAGGCGCTCGCCGCCGGCTCGAAGAACGGCGTCTCGTTCCAGAGCCACACGGTCGACGGCAAAGAGAACATGTACGCGGCGCTCGACCGCGATCGTGGCGTCATCGTCGCGAGCGTGCACTCGGGCGGGTGGGACGTCCTCGGCGCGCTCTTCGCCGACCGCGTGCGCACACAGGTGACGATCGTGATGGAGCCCGAGCGGGACCCGGTGGCGCGGAAGTTTCACGACGAGGTCCGCGAGCGCGCGGGCGTGAAGGTCGCCCACGCCGGGGACGATCCCCTCGCCGCGCTGCCCCTGCTCCGCGCGCTCCGCGAGAAGGGCATCGTCGCCCTGCTGTGCGACCGCACACCTCAAGGCATGAAGACCTTCGACGTCGAGCTCTTCGGCGCGCCGGGGCGCATCCCCCAAGGGCCCGTGCGGCTGGCCCAGCTCTCGGGCGCGCCGATCGTGCCGCTCTTCTGTGTGCGCGCGGCGTTCCGCAGCTACCACGTGCGCGTGTGCGAGCCCATCTTCGTGCCGCGCAGCGCGGACGAGGCGACCCTGCAGGCCGCGGCCCAGCGCGTGGCCGACGCGATGACGGCCTTCGTGACCGACTACCCCACGCAGTGGTTCCACTTCCACGAGTGACCCCCGGCGGTGCGCCGTCGAGCGGCACGCCCAACAGTCGACGTTTCTCTGTCGAACGGGCCCGCGCGGGCCGCCGCCGCAAGCTCCCCTGTCCCGCGTGACCTTCGCCGGCTCGGTCCACCCGCCCCCCCGCAGCCCGCCTGATACCACGACTCCAGGGGACTAGTCGAACTTGTAGTTCAAGCCGCCGCCGAGGGTGAGCGCGCGGATCGTGTACGTGCCGCCGTTGACGGCCTCGCTCGCCGTGGGATTGCCCTTCACGGGGTTCACGCGCGGGACCATCGCGGTGGCCGGGTCGACCTCCACGTCGGGCGCGAAGATGTACGAGAACGCCGCGTCGAGCCGCCACTTCCCGATGTAGAGCCCCGCGCCCCCGCCGACCTGGACCTTGTTCGTGTCGACCGTGAGCGGCGACACCCACTCGGTGGGGATGGCCGAGGTCTCGTAGGAGATGCCCGCGCGGAGCGCCGTGCGGTAGTTGTAGAGCGGCTCCTTGAAGGTGAACTCGCCGCCCAAGCGCACCGAGTTCGAGTCCTGGAAGTTCCGAGGCAAGGAGATGGGCGCGACCTTGAACGGCGTCGGGAAGCCGGTCACGTCACGCAGCGACATGTTGTTGGGGGTGATGTCGATGCTGTCGTGCGCCGACCAGAACTCGCGCACGTACGCGGCCTCGATGCGCACCTGCTTCTCGTTGCCGAGCTTCTGACGAAACTCGACGCCCGCGCGCAGGGTGCCGGGCAGGCGAAATTTGACGTTGCCCTCGTCGCCGTCCTGCTTGGCGCGGTCGAACGGGGCCGCCGTGGGGAGGCGCACCTTCAGGGTCGCCGGCGCCGAGATCCAGAACGGGAGGTGCCCGGACACGCCGATGCGCACGTGCTCCTCGGGTTCGAACACGGCGCCGAGGCCGCCGCTTGGCGCGAAGATGGGGCCCGCGCTGAGCTGCGAGGTGGCGTCGTAGTTCGGGTCCTCGGGGGCGCCGATGAGGCGGTCGGCCGGGTTGGCGTTGAACACGACCGTGGAGGCGAACTTGCCTACCAGCACGTCCACGCCGGCGCCGATGCGCACCTCTGGGATCGGCTTCCACGCGAAGTAGCCGCCGAGCTGCACGAGCGCGGAGCCGTCCATCGAGAGCAGCGAGTACCGCGATGGCGAGGGCTGGCCGTCGATGGTGGCGGGGTAGGTGGCGATGGGCACGTACGGGGCGAGGATCGCGCCCGCGAGCGTGTACTGCTTCTTGTCGCCGAAGGCGTACGAGCCGGCGATCGTGGGGATGGGCAGGAACGGCGTGGAGCCCTTCACCGTGGGGTACTCGTACACGCGCACGGTGCCGCTCGCGTCGACCACCTGCGTGCGGCGCTTGAACTCGGTCGAGAAGTTCAGCCAGGTGCTGTCGAGCAAGATGCTCGTGCCCGCGTCGGCGAGGCCGGCCGGGTTCGACCACACCGCGCCGAGGTCGTCGGCGCCCGCGACGAACGCGCCGCCGCGGCCCACGGATCGCACACCGCGGTCGGAGAAATAGAGGCCCGCCGCGTGGGCGTCGGTCGCGGTCGCGATCGCGCTCACGCTCGCCCAAGCCGCCGCGAAGACCGTGGCCGCTCGCAGAGCGCGCGTCCGCGTGCGGTGTCGTTGGAGGATGGGGGGCATGCTTGCGGTCATTGTCGCCGGGGTCGGCACGTTGGGGGAGCGAAAAGGACCGCCACCCCACGCGCCCGCGCGTCGTGGTCGCGGCTCGCGGTCGGGCGCGTGGTCAAGTGGGCGGGTGAGAGGTCAGCGCACCCCGTTGCGCACGACCTCGTAGAACTGCTCGAGCCCGCGCTCCTTGTTCAGAAGGAAGTCGGACACGTTGTCCGAAATGTTGCGGTAGTCGGGGTTCGCGAGGCGCTCCTCGGGGGGGCGCGTGGGGTCGAGGCGGTTCACCTCCGCGATCGCGTCGATCATGACCTCGAGCGGCGTCTTGCCCTTCTGCGGCCCACCAGGGAGCGGCGTCACGAGCTTGCCCAGCACGACGGTGATCACCTGGTTCGGATCGATCTCGCGCGCGCAAATCTCCGTGCCGTCCGTGTCGAGCGCGCGGCCCGCCATCTTGGCGAGCAGCGCCGACTGCGCGTCGATGAGGCCCTTCTCGAGCACATCGCCCTTCGCGTCTTTCTTCGTGGGGGCCATCGCCGTGGAGAGCACGCGGATGAACGGCACGAGGTTCTGCTCGTCCTTCAGCACCTGCGCGACGTCGGTCGCGGAGGCGAGCGTCGCCTGGAGCGCGTCGTTCTTGGAGGCCTCGTCCATGAGGTACTGCATGAGCGTCTGCAGCTCCTTGCGGGCCGGCTCGTCCTTGCGGAGCGCGTCGGTGAGGTCCATCGCGGTGGCGAACGACGGGCCGCCCACCGCGTCGCTCATCTTCTTGGGCAGATCGTCTTGGATCCACGCGCACCGCTCGTACGGCGGTGAGAACGAGCGCGGGCAGCGCGCGTAGAGCTGGGACCGGAGCAGCTCGGTGATGACCGGCGTGAGCTTGCTCAGCGTGGGGTTCGCGAACTTCGAGCTTGTCCCCTTGCCGGTCACGCTGACGAACTGGTCGACGAGCTGCGAGCGCGCGCGGCGCCACCGCACGAGCCGCTCGCCCTTCTCTTCGGGGTGCGCCACGTCGTAGTCGGCGAAGGTCTTGTCGATGGCCGAGAGCGCGTTCGTGATGAGGTAAATTGGCGTAACTTGTGGGGTTTTTGAGCCATCATTCCGAAGGCCCGTGACATCGCCGCGGCGGTTCTTGAGGCCGCTCGTCTTGGCGAGATCCGGCGACAGGAGGGAGCGCGTCGCGGCGGCCAACACCTGCGTGCCGGTCACGGTCTCGGTTTTGGTGCAGGCCTTCGTGGTCGGGTCGGTCGCCGTGCACCGCTTCACGAGCATGGAGTTGAGCTCCTTCGAGAGCGCCACCACGGCCGGGAGCACGTCCTGCGCGAACACGTTCGAGAGCAGCGGCTCGTACGACACGAGGTTGTCGCGGACGCAGCTCTTGCCCGGAGCCACCTCGCATTCGGACGCCGACGCGTCGGCGTTCGCGTAGTGCCGGCTCATGATGACCGACAGCTCGACGAAGAGGTCCTCGCGGTTCTTGCCCACGAAGGCGGCGACGGTGGGCTGCATGGCGTCGTAAAACCCGAAGTGCTCGAGCACGAACAGCGCGTCGCGGTCGCGCTGGTCGAACCAGTCGCCTTCCTTGCACGAGCGCAGGCCGCGGACCATGCCGTCGGGCGCGACGGCGGCGCCGGGCCCGCACCCCGAGTTGCCCTTGCACGGATCGGGGATCACCCGCTCGGGGCAGATCGCCGAGCCGATGTGCTCGCCGTTGAGATCGCTGATGAAGAGCTTCGACTTGGCGTTCTTCGTGTCGTTGAAGTCGAAGTGCACGAGGCGGTTCAGCCACGTGGGAGTAGGGCGGAGCTCGCGCGCGTCGGGGCCGGTCCAGAAGCCCTTCAGGCCGGAGGCGTCCTCGATGAGGCTCACGTTCGCCGCCGTCGCGCCGATCCCCAGCGCGCCGTCCCGCATCAGCCCGTCGCGCAGGTAGAGCACTCCCTTGCCGGGCAGCCCGGAGATCGCGCCCAGGTAGAACTGGGCCATGTCGGTGATCTTGAGCGCGCGGCACTCGCGGAAGCCGTTCGCCCGGTCGGCCGCGTCCTCGAACGCGAAGAGGATGTTGTCGGTCGGGATCGTGAGCTCGATGCCGAGCTTCGCGTGCGCCTTGCCGTCCTTGCGGTTGCACATGGCCACGCCCGCCGTGTCGGCCACGGCTTGCAGGAATTTCTGCAGCGCGCTCCGGTTGTCGCCTGTGATCTTCTGCCCCCGATCGACCGGAGTCTTCATCTCGGTCGTCGAGCGCGTGGTCACGTTGAACGCCGGACCGTTGATGTTGTCGCGGTTGTAGCTGATGCGGTCTTTGTACTTGGCGAAGTTCGCCATCGCGGCGCCGAGCTGCGAGGTCTTCTCGTTGGCCATGGCGGCCATCAGGTCCTCGAGGAGGCCGGGCTCCTTCGCGATCTTCGCGGCGACGTCGAGCACCTCGTCCCAGAAGACCGAGTTGGCAGGGATCTTCGCGCCGTCGTACTCGGGCGCCTTCGCGCTCTCCTGGGCCGTGAGGAGCGCGCCCACGGTGCGCGCGATCTCCGCGTTCTTGTCGATGAAGAGCGACCGCGTGAGCTGCAGCACCTCGTCGGCGTTCTTGTCGCCGAGCGCGACGAGCAGGCCGTACACGAGGTCGAGCATGGGCGAGGTCTCGGCCTGGAACCTGTCGTACTGCACCGGACCGCTCGGGAAGTCGCGCTTGCTCGCCGGCTTGCCGTCGCGCGCGCCCATCGCGACGTAGGCGCCGGCCACGGCGTCCATCACGGTCTCGTGGCTCTGGGTCGCGTCCGGGTTCATGAGCGGGCGCATGTCGGCGAGCATCTGCGCCGCGAAGGTGTGGCTCGTGTCTACATAGGAGTAGAGCAGGCTGTTGCCGACCACGGCGCGCCCGGACGGGTCGCGCGGCGTCGTGACCTCTCCGCCGGGGTAGTAGAAGGGCGAGGGCGCCAGCGCGCCGTTGCTCGTCACGAACTGGCCGAGGTCGTCCACGTCGGGGAGCTTGTCGCCGTTGGCGTCGACGAAGGGCGCGCCCGCGGGCCCCGCCAGCGCGGCGAAGCCTCGCGCGTCGCGCCGCACGATGTACCTGGGCGGGCCGCCACCAAACAAAGGGTCGCTCGTGAGCATCACGGTCTCGACGATCTCCATCGAGTCACGCGGGCGCGACAGCACCGCGCGCCCCAGCTGCGCGTCGGTGGTGGCCGTGAGCGGCGCCGACAGCGGGTCGGCCGTCATGTGGAACATTTCCTTCTGCGCCACCTCGAGCATCTTGTTGAACTGGGCGTTGGCGGCCCCCGGCACGAGCGCTCGCGGCAACCCCGGGACCTTCGCGCCCTCGTAAGGCTTCGAGTCCGCGGACATCACGTTGAGCGCGGTGTTCGCGAGATCGCGCAGGCGCGGGTAACCCGCCATGGGCCGCGCAGCGCCCAGCGCGACCTCGTTCGGGCGGTAGCCCCGGCGTGCGCCGAGGCGGGCCCACGCGACCTGGGCCTCCTCCGACTCGCGGAACGCGTTGATGACCTTCGCGAGCGACTGGGTCGACTGCGGCAACGTGCCGTCGAGGTACAGGTCGGCCATCTGGCCGAGCATCCGCGCGAGCTCGTCGTTCAGCTTCCCTTCGCCGCTCTTCTGCGGCGCGTTGCACGACCTCTTCGGGTCCGGGTTCGCGAGGTCCTTCACCGGAATCACGGCGTCCGGGAAGGTCGCGTCGAACGCCTCGATGAGGTCGTCGCGACGGCGGGCGAAGCTCTCCACGCGGGCGATCGCGTACGCGCGGGCCGCGCGCTGCTTGTCGGCGGGGACCGGCTTGCCGGACACGTCCTTGCCGCTGACCAGGAGGGCCGGGAGCTTGGTCGTGTCGACCTTGTCGGTGAACTTGCCGTTGGTCTTGTGGCACAGCCCGCGGAACGACGCGCCGTTCAGGTCTTCGCGCAGCGCCTGCGCTCCGACGCGATCGCAGAGCACGCCGTACATCTCGGTGCCGAGGCTCGCGCGCACGGGGGTGGTGCGCGACGTGTCGAAATCGCCGCACGCCATGGCCCCAAGCACGAGCCCGCCGAGCCCGACGCCTCGGAGCGAGCGGGCGAGCGGGCGCGCGGGCGCGCGGCCTGCAACGCGGGCGGGGGCTGCGGCGGGGGCTTTCGCGGGCGAGCGGGTGCTCTCGCCGGGCTTGGGTTCGACACGCATGGATCGGAGGCCTCCGCGTCCGCTTGGGCGATCGCGGAATGCGCGCCGCGCCAGCGGTCTCGCGCCTCATTGTGGTCGAAGCGGCCCGCGGGAGCGAGCGAGCACGCGCTGCGTCATGTCGTTTATGCGACGCGTTAAGTTCACGGACTACGCGGAAAGCAAGGGCTTTCGGATGGGCTTGAACGGGTCTACCGTACGCGAGCCTCGCCGCGAACGTGCGGTGCGCGGCCACGACGGAGCCCCCGATGAGCGAACCGCTTCAGGTCCTTCAGGTCAAGACCACCGCCATCATCCTCGCCGCGGGGCAGGGCACGCGCATGAAGAGCGCGCTGCCCAAGGTGCTCCACCGCATCTGCGGCAAGCCGCTCGTGTACTACCCGGTGCAGGCGGCGTTCGACGCGGGCTGCCACGACGTGGTCGTGGTCGTCGGGCATGGGCGCCAGCAGGTCGAGGCGGCGCTCGCCGAGGCGTTCGGCGATCGCGTGCGCACGGCGCTTCAGGTCGAGCAGCGCGGCACCGGCGACGCCGCGCGCGCCGGCCTCGCGGCGGTGCTCGAGGGGCTGCCCGACACCGAGCGGGTGCTCTTGTTCTACGGCGACGTGCCGCTGCTCTCGGGGCCCGACGTGCGCGCGGTCGCCGAGAAGCTCGACGCCGATCCGCTCGCCGGGCTCGCCCTCGCCACCTGCTCCATCGACAACCCGCAGGGATACGGCCGGGTGCTGCGTGACCCCACCGGGCAGATCGTCGAGATCCGCGAGCAGAAGGACCTGAAGACCGACGACGAGCGCGCGGTACGCGAGATAAACCCAGGCATCTACGCGTCGAGCCTCTCGTTCCTGTCGGACGCGCTGGGCAGCCTCACGACCAACAACGCGCAGAACGAGTACTACCTCACCGACATCGTCTCGTTCGCGGCCAGCTCGGGCAAGCGGGTCGTCGGTGTGGCCTCTCGCGCCGACGTGATGGAGGGCGTCAACGACCGCACGCAGCTCTGCGCGGCGGAGGAGCAGCTGCAGGCGCGTATCCTCCGGCGGCTCCGCCTCGAGGGCGTGACCGTCCGCGAGGGCGCCCGCGTCGACTCCGGCGTGGTGGTCGAGCGCGACGCCGTCGTCGAGTCGTACGCGGTCCTCCGCGGCGCGACGCGCGTGGGAGCCGGCGCCGTCATCGACGTGGGCTGCGTGCTCACCGACGTGGTCGTCGAGGCCGGCGCACACCTGAAGCCGTACACCGTGGCGACCCGCTCGAGCATCGGCGCGGGCGCCCAGATCGGCCCGTTCTCGCACCTCCGGCCCGAGAGCACGATCGGGGAGGAGGCCCACGTCGGCAACTTCGTCGAGACCAAGAAGACCACCATGGCGAAGGGCGCGAAGGCGAACCACCTCGCCTACCTCGGCGACGGCGTCATCGGCGCGGGCGCGAACATCGGCGCGGGCACCATCTTCTGCAACTACGACGGCTTCCAGAAGCACACGACCACCATCGGCGCCGGCGCGTTCATTGGCAGCGACTCGCAGCTCGTCGCCCCCGTCACGGTGGGCGAAGGCGCCTACGTGGCCACGGGCACCACGGTGACCAAGTCGGTGCCCGCGGACGCCCTCGCGATAGCGCGCGTGAAGCAAGAGAACAAAGAGGGCTACGCGGCGAAGCTCCGCGGGCGCATGAAGGCCGCGAAAGAGGCCGCGGCGAAGAAGTAAGGCGCCCGGTCGAAATGAGTGTGTCAGCTTCCGTCGAGATCGACGCGAGGCGGGTGCCCGCGGAGCGAGCGCCGGAAGCCTATCTTGTAGTGTGAGGTGTAGTCTGAGGATCGCAGCGACGAGGCCACCTGCCGCAGCGAGAGGATCGGCGGAGATGGCACACTCGTTGCGCCCGGGCGACTATGGCCGCAAAAGCGCGAGAAGAGTCAGTTTTTTTGGGATTGTGCGCGCCCGCGGGCGGCCCGTTCGGGTTAGGGTCGGCGGATGGTCCGTCGCCGCCTCACCGTGCTGGAGGAGAGCCCGCTCCCGCCGCTCTACGCGGGGTGGATGGCGGATCTCCTCGCGGGCCCCATCCCCCGTGAGGTCGAGGCGACCTGCGGCGACTGCGCCATGGTGCCGGCGCCGGGCGACGCGCCCGACGCCGCCAGTCGCGCGTTCGATCCCTCCGTGAAGTGCTGCACGTTCCTTCCCCGCCTGCCGAACTTCCTCGTCGGGCGCACGCTCCTCGACCGCACCGCGAGCGGTCGGCTCGGCCGCGCCACGGTCGAGGCGCGCCTCGCCGCGCGGCAGGGCGTCACGCCGCTCGGCCTCGGCGTGCCCGAGGAGTACTCCGCGCGCTACCGCCACGCGGGCGATCACGACGGGTTTGGACGCACGCCGTCGCTGCGCTGCGCACACTACCTCGATGAGGACGGAGGCCGGTGCGGCGTGTGGCGCAACCGCGCGAGCGTGTGCTCGACCTGGTTCTGTAAGCACGTCCGCGGCGCCGTCGGCCACGATTTCTGGGTCGAGGCGCTCCAGCCGCTCCTGCTCTCCGTCGAGCACGCGCTCGCGCGGTGGTGCGTGCTCGAGCTCGACCTCGGCATCGACGCCCTCCGCCGCCTCTTCCCCGCGTCGGTCGGCGAGCACGCGAGCCGGCCCGTCGGCGCCGATCTCGACCATCAACCGCACGCGTACGAGACGGTCTGGGGTGAGTGGCTCGGCCGCGAGGCGGAGCTCTTCCGCGCGAGCGCCAGGCTCGTGAACGACCTCGCGTGGCGTGACGTGCTCGCGATCGGTGGACCCGAGCTCCGCGTCCGCGCGCGCCTCGCGGCGGCGAGCTACGCGACGCTCGTGGAGGCGTCGTCGCCCCCACGCCTCCGCGTAGGTGAGTTCCAGATCGTCGACATCGGGCCGGATTACGCGAGGATCTCGAGCTACTCGACCTACGATCCGCTCGACGTACCCACGGCGCTCCTCTCGCTGCTCGGGCGCTTCGATGGCCGCCCGGTCCCCGAGGTGCTCCGCGAGCTCGAGACCCAGTACCGCGTCGATCTCGACGACGCGTTCGTGCGCAAGCTCGTCGATTTCGAGGTCCTCGTCGTCACCTGAGCGCCGCGCGCACGCGCGCTGCGTTTGCCTGGTCACGGCGCGCTTCTTCGGCGAGAGTGCGCGCCATGCGCGTCGCCCGCCCCGCTCGCTCGTCCGTGTCGTCTCCGTCGCCGTTCCCGCCGTCGTCGCCGCCGCCATTGCCCTCGTCGGCCGCGCGCGTCCTGGCCTCGGCGGCGCTCGTCCTGGCGGGGCTCGGCGCGGGCGCCCGCGTCGCGCGCGCGGACATTCTCCCCGACGGCAAACGGGCGCTCGACGTGGCGGTCACCTTCACGGGCGCCATCGACAGCCACATCGTCGCCTATCCCACCGATTGCATGGGGCTCGACACGAAGCTGAACCCGCACCTCGAGTACTACCAGGACTACGACGTGCTCGAGCAGGGCGCGCCCCGCGCCCCCTACAAGTTCTGCAACGAGAAGACCCGCGTGTGGGCCCTCGACTCGGGATCGTTCAAGAAGTCCCCCGGCGAGAAGGTGCCCGCGTTCGTGCGGAGCCCGTGGAAGCTCGACGAGCTCACCCGTGTGCGCACGTCCGAGCGCGGAGCCCTCTTCCGCGCAAGCCCCCACATCCACGCCACAGGGTACTCGATGCCCGCCGCGGGCCTCGTCGACGAGGGCTCGCCGCTCGCCAAGGTCGAAGAGGTCGTCACCTTCGGCGGGCTGCCGCCGCGCGTCCAGGGCGTTCGGCTCACGTACCGCTACAAGGACGGCCCCCCGGAGGAGCACAAGTACACAGTGGGGTCGCGACCCCAGCCGCTGCGCGCCGCCGCGCGCGACTGGATGGCCGGCCTCGTGGACGAGAAGCCCGACGCGGGCGCCTCCGAGGCGGACGCTGGCGTCGCGCCCGCGCGGCTCGACAGGAAGCTGCCCATCCCCGCGCCGCCGCCAAACACCGTCGCTCGCGAGGCGCCGCTCCCGGACGCCCGCGGAGAGGAGACTCCCCAGCCCGCGCGCAGCCGGCGGTTCCTCCTCGCGCTCGCGCTCGCCGCCGCCGTGGCGGCAGCGTTCGCGCTCCGTGAGTCCGGGGCACGCGCGGGCTAGTCCCCTGGAAACGTGATCCCTTCCAGAAGTCGCGCGGCTCGGCCTTTCGCCACAAGGGAGCGAGGGGGTGCCCCGTTTTCGGCGGCGGTGGGAGGATACTCATGTTCGAGGGTCGGCGTTCTCGCGCGGTCACACCCGAAACCACTGTCCCCTGAGCGCAAAGCGCCGCCTCCACCGCGCGGAACGACGTCCGAGTTGAGGACGGGCCCGCCGCCGCCGAAAACGGGGCACCCCATCGCTCCTCGGCATGACACCGAAGACCGGACTTCTGATACGAACCACGACTCCAGGGGACTAGCAGAGCGGCGCTGTCCAACGCGACGCCGCGACGTCAGGGCGTGAAGACCTCAGGCTTCGGCGCGGGGGGCTTCGGGTCAGCGGGCTTCGGCGGGGCCGCGCCGCGGCCCGGTGGCTTCTTGGCCGGCGGGGGCGCGCTCGGGGCGGGTGTCGCTTTGGCAGCGTAGCTCGTGCCGGTGACCGAGGAGAGATCGTTCACGAAGCGACGCGCCTCGTGCGCGTGGCTGCGCGCGAACACCGCGAGGTGGCGGAGCTCCTCCGCGGCGGCCGCGAGCTCGGCATCGGTCGAGCGGCGCTTCGCCCCGTCGTTCGCGAGCTCGCGCTTTGCCCGCGGCCGCAGGTCGTCCGCCTGGTTGGCGAGGTCTTCGAGCGCCGGCGCGCGGGCCTCCACACGGTCGGCGCGCGCCAGCTCGCCCCGGGCGGCGACCTCCACCGCCGGTCGCAGAGACGTGCCCGAGCTCACACGCTCGCGCAGCGCAGCGACCAGCGTGTCCGCCGAGGGCCGCGGGGGCAGGCCGAGCGCCGAGGCCAGCGGCTTGCGGTTCTCGGTGCGCTCGTCGGCCCACGCGCGCCCTTCGTTCTGCGCGTCGTGGACCTTGCGGAAGTACTCGTCGTAGGCGCCGACCCCCGTGGTCACGAGCTGGCCGCGCGCCACGCGCGAGCTCTGGATGGGATCACACGCGGATACGGAGAGCGAAGCGACCAAGGCGAGGAGGAGCGAGCCGCGGAGGAGGGGGCGCGGGGGCGTCGAGGCGGGGGGCACCTCGCCATCCTATCGCGGACCGGGGGCTCGCCGCGACGCTGGCTCGCGCTTCTTCGTTTCCGCGCCTCCGCCCCGCGCTACTTGCCGTCCTTGCTACAGACGATCGGCGCCGCCAGGAGCTCGTAGTCCGCGTCCTTGGCTGCAAAGTACACCAATGCTCCGCGCCCCGCCTCGTTGACGGCGCCTCGGGCCTGCCCCGCGTTCGCGCCGCGCTCCGACACGTCGAAGGCGTCGCCCGCTGGCACGCCCGCGCCGTCGATGACTTGCGCGCGCACTTGGTGGGCGCTCGCCGGTCCGCCCGTCCACGCAAGGAGGAACGCTCCCCGCCCGAGCGAGACGAGGGAGGGGGCGATCGCGCCCTCGCTCGCCTCGGCCTTGGGGAGCTCGAACGTGGTGGGAGCCGACGCGCCGCCGGCGCCCCCGAGCTTCCCGCCGAACAGGCGGAGCGACCAAGGGCCCGCGGCGTCGAAGCGATCGGCGTACACCACGAGCCAGTCGTCGCCGCTCACCGCCACGCTCGGGACGCCCGTGCGCCCGAGGCCCGCGGCCTTCTCGAGGCCTCCCCGGGGCGAGAGCTCCTCGCCGATCGCCACGCCCGCGTAGATGGCGCCGCCTTGCCGGAACGCCACGGCGACGCCGCGCTGCGGCCCGAGGCGGCTTACCCGCAGCGCCTCCACGGGGCCCTCACCGAGCAGCGGGAACAGCTCCTTCGGTGGCGCGCCCTCGCGCGCCTCGGCGATGCCCTTGTCGCTGATGCCGATGAAGAACGGTGGATCGAAATCGACCACGCGCCGCGCAGCCACGGCGCCCGCCTTCGCGTCCACCTCGGCCGACGCCTCGAGCTTGCCCGCGCGGAGCACGGGCTGCACCCGCCGCAGCGGGTCCTTCGCGGTGACCGTGGCGGCCGGCGTGGGGGCGAGGTTCGTCCCGAGCTTCACGACCTGGGCGACGGTCTCGGCGCTCGCGAACCCGACCGCGAGCGTATCCTCGCGAGCGAGCACCTCCACCCCCGCCGCGACGACGGCCTTTCGCACGACCGACGAGGGCGCGTCCGTGCGCTTGCAGCGGATGTCGAGCTTGGGCGCGGCCGGCGGCGCCGACGGCGCCGACGGCGCGGAGGCCGACGCGGAGGCCGAGGGCGCCGTCGTGGGCGGCGGTGTCGAGCTCGAACGGAGAGCGATCGCCGCGCCCGCGACGACGGCGAGGAGGATCGCTCCTCCGACGACGAGCGGGCCCTTGCCCTGGAGAGGCGAGGCCACCGGTGGGACGGGGTCGTCGTCGTCCGCCGCGACCGCGCCGCCGCCGCCTTCCGTCGAAGCGAGTGGCGACGGAGCGTTGGCCAGCCCCGCCAGCGGTGACGGGGCGTCGGGCAGGACCGTCGCCGCGAGCGGATCGACGGGCGCGGGCGGCGCCGGGTGCCCAACGACGGTCGCCACGTTCACCGCCGGCGCGGGTCGGCCCGCAGCGGGCGCGGGTGAGCGGCTCGATTCGGGCAGGTCGACCGGGCTCTGTCCGATGAGCGTCGTCGTCTTGGACGGGAGTGGCTCGGTGAGCCGGGGCTCACCCGGAGCGAGCTCCGCGGGCGCCGGGGCCGCCTCCGCTGGCGTTGGCGCGACAGCCACCACCGGGGCAGCGGTGACCTTCGGACGGGTGCGGGCCGCGACCGAGCGGTAGGTGCCCGTGTTCTCGACGACCACGGGGATCGACCCCACCGCCACCCGAGCGAGCGGCGCAGCGACGGGGGGAACGGCCGACGCGCGCGCCTCTGCGGGCTCTCGGTGCCACGCTCGGCGACTTCTCGGCGGCCTCTGCGGGCGCGACGCTCGGCGACTTCTCGGCGGCCTCTGCGGGCGCGACGCTCGGCGACTTCTCGGCGGCCTCGGTGGCCTCGGGGTTCGCGGAGGGGGGGGGCGATCCGGTGGCCGTCGCGACCTGCACGTCGTCGACGGGCGCCATGGCGGCCTGCGCCTGCGCCGGCGGGGCGACGGGGGGCGGTTGCGGCGAGGCGACCGGGCCGGGCGCAGAGGCCGAACCCAGCGGGGCTTTCGGAGCGAGCGGGGCCAGCGGGGCCTTCGGAGCGAGCGGGGCCAGCGGGGCCAGCGGGGCCTTCGGAGCGAGCGGAGCCTTCGGAGCGAGCGGGGGCGCGGGCTGCGCCTGAGGGGGGAGAGACGGCGCTTTGGCCGCCTGCGAAGGCAGCGCCGGCGCTTGCGGAGCGAGCGACGGCGCCTTTGCAGCCTGAGGCGGGAGGGACGGCGCTTTGGCCTGCGGTGGGAGCGAAGGGGCCTTCGGCGCCTTCGCCGCTTCCGCCGCTTGTGACGGCAGCGGCGGCGCCTGCGGGGCGAAAGATGCGGGCTTGGGCGGCGGCGGTGCCGACGCGTTCGGGGTCGCCAGCTCGAGTGCCTCGAACGCGGCGTCGATCTCGCTCTCTTCGTCCACCTGGTTTTCCTCAATGATATCAGACATGGAGAGCTCGGATTCGGACGAGTTGTCCTCGTCGGACGGGAGATCGACGGCGACCAGATCCGTCGCCGCTGTCAGGTCGGTTCGCGTGAGCGCCTGGCTGACCCGCCTCGGCGGCTCGGCGCGCGGAGGCTGCGCGCGCGCGCCCTGGAAGCCAAGCGTCGCGCGAGCGCTCGGCACCGGCCTCGGCGGGCTCGAGACCGGCGCCTTACCCGCGGCGGCGCTCGAGGGGGGAGGGGGACCGTCTGCGGGCTTCAGCGGGACGATCGGGGCGACGACCACCGCTCCGCCCGATCGCGGCGGCGATGAGGGCGGCGCCTGCGGCGCGGTCACGTTCGGGAACAGCTCGGCGACGTCGATCGCGGGGCGCCAGTCGGTCCAGTCCGCGCGCCGAACGCGCGTCGCGGGGCCGATCTCTCCGCGCGAGAGCGCCGCGAGGAGCTCCCCCAAGGGGCCCTCTCGCTCCTGACCGCCGTCGGCCCATCGCCAGTCCACTTCGCTCATTCGATCCTGGAGCATACAGAGTCTCGGGCCAGGGGCCCACAAGCTGACGAGCGGCCCCTCGCGCGCGTCGCTCGTGTCTCCTTCCTGGTCACGGCTCCGCGGCGGCGAGCACGGCGTGCCCGAGGACGTGCGCGCCCGCCTCTTCCAGCGCCGCCGTGCACGCGGCGAGGGTGGCGCCCGTGGTGCGGACGTCGTCGACGAGGACGACGCGCACGCCGCGCAAGACGCCAGGGCGCTGGCAGCGGAGGCTGCCCGCCAGGTTCGACAGGCGGGCCCGCCGGTCGAGGCCCGCCTGCGCCGGCGAGGGGGCGGTCTTGACCAGGCCGTCGACCAAGAGCGGGGCGCCCACCGCCTCCGCGAGGGCGCGCCCGAGCAACGCGGAGGGCTCGTAGCCTCGGCTGGCGAGGCGCGACGCGTGGGAGGGGACGGGCACGAGCACACCCGGGCGCGCGAGCGCGACAGGCGCCCGCAGGCGGCAGAGCAGCGCGCCGAGCGGCCGCGCGAGGTCGTCGCGGCCGCCGTATTTGAACCGCACGATCGCGTCCCGAAGGGCGCCGCCATACGCGAACGCGGCCGCCTCGACTCGCCTCGGGTCGCCGCCGCCGTCGACCTCGACCAGGGTGGTCGCGCAGGGACCGCAGAACACGGTCTCGAGGGGGACGGGGGCCTCGCACGCGCAGCAGCGCGGCTCGGCGAGGGCGGAGAGCGCGTGGGCCGTGAGAAATCGGAGCGTGGTGAGCAGCATGGTGACTGCTCGGCACCCGTGGCCGCGTCGTTGCGCGCCGCTCTCGCTCAGTCCACGCCGGAGAGCCAGTCCTCCTTCGCGAGGACGTACGACTCGGGCGCGTCGGCCTCTCCCGAGGCGCAGGCCAAGCGAAAGCCAAGTGAGGCGCAGGCCAAGCGAAAGCCAAGCCGCCGCGAGCTTCGCGCTCCGCGTGTCTTCGGCGCGAATGTGGGCGCGAGGTCACGAGGCGTGTGCCGAGCTGGCGGCATCGCTCACATCATTTGCACGGGGTCCACGTCGATCTGGGCGCGCACCTGCCGGGGCAGCTCGCCGAAGGCGCGCACCACGGCGATCGCGGCGGCCCGCAGGCTCGCGCGGTCGCTCGAGCGGAGCATGAGCCGAAAGCGGTGGCGGTTCTTGAGCTTGGCGATGGGCGCGGGCGCGGGGCCGAGGATCTCCACGCGCCCCCGCGGCGCGCCCTTGGCGGCGAGGGCCGGCGCCTCGCGCGCCACCTGGCCGAGGTGAGCCGCCCACTGCAGCGCGAGCTCTGGGGCGGCCGCGTCCACTCGCACGAGCACCATCCGCGAGTAAGGGGGGTAGCCGAGCTCGCGGCGATGCACGAGCTCCGCCGCGACGAAGCCCGCCGTGTCGTGCGCGATCCCGAAGCGAATGGACGGGTGGGTCGGATCGTAGGTCTGGACGATGACGCGGCCGGCCGTCTCGCCCCGGCCCGCGCGCCCCGCGACCTGCACCAGCAGCTGAAAGGCGCGCTCCGATGCGCGAAAGTCGGGCATCGAGAGCGCCGCGTCGGCGTTCAACACGCCGACGAGCGTGACCTCGGGCAGGTCGTGCCCCTTGGTCACCATCTGCGTCCCGACCAAGATGTCGACCTCGCGCGCCCGGACCCGCGCGAGCACCTTCTCGGCGTCCTTGCCGCTCGCGACATCGCGGTCGAGTCGCGCCACGCGGGCTGTGGGGAACGCGGCGCTCAACGTCTCTTCGAGCCGCTCGGTGCCGAGGCCTTCGAGGACCACCTCGGGCGAGCGGCACGCGAGGCACGTCGCTCGCACCGGCTCCTCGTGGTCGCAGGTGTGGCAGCGCAGCGCCGCCCCGCGCGCCTTGTGAAACGTGAGCGCAACCGAGCAGTTGGGGCACGAGGCCACCGTCCCGCAGGCCTCGCAGCGAAGCGCGGGCGAGAAGCCGCGCCGGTTCAGGAAGAGGATGGTCTGCCCCCCCGCCGCGAGGTTCTCCTCGAGCGCGCGGTGGAGCGGCAGGCTGAGCCTCTTATCGCCAGTGGGCCCCGCCCCCGTGCGACGCAGGTTGACGACGGTGACACGCGGCATCGCCTGGTCGCGCGCCCGGGTGGGGAGAGTGAGTCGCACGAGCTTGCCCTCGCTCACGAGGTGCTCGCTCTCGAGCGAGGGGGTGGCGCTCCCGAGCACGCACACCGCGCCCGCGCGACGCGCGCGGAGCAGCGCCATGTCCCGCGCGTGGTAGCGCACGCCCTCCTCTTGCTTGAACGAGGGATCGTGCTCCTCGTCGACGACGAGCAGGCCAAGCCGCGCGACCGGCGCGAAGAGCGCGGAGCGGGCGCCGATGGCGACGTCGACCTTGCCCTCGCGGAGCAGGTGCCACATGTCGTGCCGTTCGCGCGCCGAGAGGCCCGAGTGGAGCACGGCCACGTCGTCTCCGAAGCGCGCGCGAAATCGCCCCACGAGCTGCGGCGTGAGGGCGATCTCCGGCACGAGCACGATCGTGCCTCTCCCGAGCCGCTTGGCCTCCGCGATCGCGCGGAGGTACACCTCGGTCTTGCCGGAGCCCGTGACGCCGTGAAGCAGGAACGGCCGCGCGGTCTCTCCGAAGAGGGCGGCCTGCAGCGCCGAGATCGCGCCCGCCTGCGCGGCTGTCGGCGGCTTGTCGGTGTCGCGCTCGACCCCCGCGTCGAAGAACGCGTCGCGGGCGAGCTCCTGCTCCCCGAGCGTCACGAGGCCGAGCGCCTCGAGCCGGCGTACGAGGGCCCGCGCGTTGCCCTGCACGTCCGCGAGGCGCGCGATCGGCGTCGAGCCCTGCGCTCGCAGGCGCGCGAGGAGGGACGCCGCACCCGCGGAGAGCTTCGCCTCGGCCTCCGGGTCGAACCGCGCGGTCGCCGCCGCCGTCTGGACCCTCCGCGCCGACAGGCCCCGCGCCCGATCGAAGAGGCCCGGCGCCACCTCCTCTTCGAGCGCTGTCTCGCGATCTTGGGGTGGCAGGGCGAGCCGAAGGACCTCGCCGATCGGCGCCAGGTAGTAGGCGGAGAGCTCGCGAAGGAAGGCGAGCAGCTCCTCGGGGACCGAGCCGGACGGGAGCACCTTCACGAGGGGCCGCACACGGGCCGGTGGGTCGCCTTCCGCGACCTCGACCGCGATCCCCACGATCCGGCGGGCGCCGAAGGGGCACACGACGCGCGCGCCCTTCGTCACCTGCCCCTCGAGCGCTTCCGGGACCGAGTAGGTGAAGGTGTGCGGCACGGGGACGGGGAGCGCCACGTGCACGAGCCTCATCGCGCGACGCTCACGGCGACTGCTTCAGCATCCCGATCGCGACGAGCACGGCCACGAGCGCGATGACGGCGACCACGACGAGCGCGATTTGCCGTGTGGGCGGTGGCGGGGGCCGGAGCGCGCTCTTCGGGAGCCCCTCGAGCACGGGTCGCGGAGGCTCGGGGGCGTCGAGCACGGCGGGCGTCGCCACCAGGTCGGCGCGAAACGCCCGCATGGCCCCGGCCGACACCGGGTGCTTCATGAGCTCCGGCACGGAGTCGGGTCCCGAAGACTCGGGCGGATCGGTCTCGCGGATCGCGACGTCGCCGGTGGACACCGGGTGAGGGACGGACGCGACGGACGATCGCGGCTCGTCGGGCGAGGCGCCCTTGCCTATGTCGCGCTCCAGGGCTTTCCGCGCGGTCACTGCGGCCGTGCCGAAGCTCTGGACCATCCAGTCGCCGAGACGGAGGGGGCTCACCGTGAACTTCGCGGACATCATGTAGTCCTCGAGATCGCGGAGCATGGCGGACGCCGACGCGTACCGGTCGTCCAGGGCCTTCGCGAGCGACTTCGCGACGATCGTGTGGAGCGTCGGCTCGTCGGGGAGGCCGCGCTCGGCCAGCGGGGGAACGTCGGCGCGGCGGGCCTGCTCGATCAGCGAGCCCTCATTCTTTGTAGAGTACAAGCGTCGCCCGGCGAGCAGCTCCCAGAGCAGAATGCCGGTCGCGAACACGTCGGCCCGCGCGTCGAGGCGGGCGCCTCGCGCGTGCTCCGGGCTCATGTAGCCGGCCTTGCCGCGCAGGGCCTCCTCGGCCTCGTGGCCGGCGCTGTTCGCCGAGAGCGCGTTGTTCGCGTGTGCGATGCCGAAGTCGCACAGCTTGACCTCGCCCTCGAACGAGACCAGCACGTTCGACGGAGAGACGTCGCGGTGCACGAGCCCGAGCGGCTCGCCCTCCTCGTTCATTCGCCGGTGCGCGTAGTCGAGCCCGCGGAGCACGTCGCACACGATCCCGAGCGCGAACTCGACGGGGAGGGAGACCTTCTCCTGCGAGCACTTGCGGAGCAGGGCGTTCAGGTCGAGCCCCTCGACGTATTCCATCGCGATGTAGAGCTGATCGCCCTCGCGGCCGAGGTCGAACACCTGGGCGATGTGCGCGTGGTTGAGCCGCGCGGCCAGCTTGGCCTCGTGGATGAGCATGTCGGCGAACTCCGGCGAGCCCGAGAATTGCGGGAGGATCTGCTTGACTACGGCGAGGCGCGTCGCCCCGAGCTCGGTCTCGGCGCGCGCGAGGAAGATCTCCGCCATGCCGCCCTTGCCGATGGTGTCGAACAGCGTGTACCGGCCGAACTTGCGCGGGAGCGCGCGTTCGCGCTCGCGGCCCAAGTCGCTCTCGGTTCTCTCGGAGACGGACGTCACGTGGGGGGACTCTCGCGGGAGGCGCGCGCGGGGTCAAGGATCTGGATGAACATTCGCCGCCGGGCTCGCGCGCGGGGGCGTGAGCGTCGGAGAGGGGCCATCGCGCCTATTTCTTCGGGGCGGGCGGGAGCCAGGGCGGGGCGCTGGGCAGCACGGTCGGGATGACCGTCGGGAGCGCGGTCGGGAGCGCGGTCGGGAAGCCGGGCGGCACGCTGGGCGCGCCTTTGGGCGTTGGGGTCGGGATGGGGGCGGCGCCGCCGTCGAGGCGGATCCCGGCGTCGGGGACGAGGGGAACCGCCGCGTCGGCCCGTGCGCCCGCGTCGAGCCTGAGGACGGGTTGCCCGGGCCCTGGAGGCGCCGGCGTCCCGGGGGGCAGCGTGGTCGCGGAGTCGACGGGCGCGGCCGTGTTGACGGGCGGGGTGGATGCGGCCGTCGCGGCGCTCGTGGCGGCGGACGCGGCCCCGCCGGCCTCTGCACCCGCGTCGGCGCCCGCGCCCCGGTTGAACAGCTTGTCACACCCGAGGACGGAGAACGGGAGCAGGCAGGCGAGCAACCCTACCGACACGATGCGTGCATGATGCATGTTTGTTCCTTCTGGGGTGACGAGGGCCGCGCCGCGAGCTTACCCAGCCCGGCGCCCGAGGGAAGGAGCTTTTGGGCCGTCTCGAGGCGAACCTTCGCTGGAGGGGCCGCTCGAAGGCGCGGTGCGAGGCGGTGGCGAGGCCCACGGCGACCGGCAGGGCCAGCGCGAAGACCGCCGCGCCCGCCCAGGCCTCGCTGCGCGCCGGGCCGAGGGCGAGCTTCACGGCGGCGATCGCGGCCAGGTGGAGCATGTAGATCCCGTAGCTCACCTCGCCCACGTGGCGGAGCGGCGGGAGAGTGAGCAGCGGCGCGAGCGCGTGGTCCTCGCGCACGACCGAGGTCGCCACGAGGAGCACGACGAGGGCGTGGGTCGCGGCGAGGGGCACGCTCGTGGAGAGCACGGCGGCGGCGAGCAGCCCCAGGGCCACGACCGGCGCGCCGCGGAAGCCGAGGAGGGCGCGGGCGACGCGGAAGGTGGCGGGTGTGTGCAAGATGCACGCGAGCAGGGCGCCGAGCACGAGCGGCAGCCGGACACCCGACAGCGCCCGCGTGGCCAGCGCCCCGAGCGGCGGCGCGAGGCCAGCGCCTAGCGCGATGACCGTGAGCGCGAGGCACGCGCCCCACGCGAGCCAGGGCCTACCAGCCGCGCGACCGCCCCTCGTCCACCCTCCCACGAGCCAGGGCCAGAGCGCGTAAAACTGCTCCTCGACGGCGAGCGACCACGAGTACGCGAAGAGCACCGGGTGGGGCACGCCGAAGTCGACGAACCAGGTCGTCGTGAACGTCGCGTAGGCCGGCAGGCTCGCGAAGAAGTGGGCCCGCACCGGCGAAGTGGGCGGAAGAAAGACCCCGGCGCGCAGCACCGTGAGCGCGAGCACGGCGTAGTAGAGCGGGAGGATTCGCGCGGCGCGCCGCCGGTAGAACGCGCCCACGTCCACGCGGCCGGCCTCGCTCCACTCGCGAAGCAGGAGCGTCGTGATCAAGAAGCCGCTGATGGCGAAGAACACGTCCACGCCGAGCGGCCCCTTCCCGAGCGCCCCGTCGAGCGGCCGCGGGGTCGCGTGGTGCCAGACCACCGGCACGACCGCGAGGCAGCGCAGCCCGTCGAGCGCGCCGAAGCGTCGCGTCCCGAGGAACACCTCGTGCGCGCGGTCGTGTGCGCTCGCCGTCGCCATCGGCGCCGCACCTTAGCAGCCCGTTGATGAACCCTCGTCGCCCGCGCGCCGCCGCGATTGGAGGGAAGTCCTTGGACCGCCGGGGCGTGTCTGTTAGGGCGAGGCCGTGTCCCTCTTCCGCGGCTCCCTCAGCTACGTCCGCTTCTTCGTCAACGGGGAGCTCCCGCCCGGCTTCGAGGACCGCGCCCTGGCCGACATCCGAAAGAAGCTCCAGCGGCCGCTCGAGCCCGACGACGACGACACCGAGCGCGTCGGGTGGTGCAAGGTAGGCGAGCCCTTCGTGCTCGAGGTCGAGCATGCCGATGTATTCTACAACGAGTACGTGAACCTCGGCTTTCGCACCGATCGCTGGGCCATTCCCGGCGCGCTGCTGAAGGCGAAGGTCGCGGAGGCGGAGGCCGCTTACCTCACGAAGAAGGGCCGCGAGCGCCTCACGCGGAAAGAGAAGACCGAGCTGAAGGACCTCGTGTCGAAGCGCCTACGCCGGGGCCTCGCCCCGCAGGTGCGCGCGCACGACGTGTCGTGGGCGCTCGGGGAGGCGACGGTGCGCTTCTTCGGCTCGTCGCCGCGCGCGCAGGGGGCGTTCGTCGAGCTGTTCGAGAAGACGTTCGCGCTGAAGCTCGTGCGCGAGGCGCCGTACACGCTGGCCGCCCGCCTCGGTCTCTCGCGCGCCCAGGAGAGCGAGTGGGAGGGGGCCGAGGCCGCGACGTTGGCTGGCGCAGAGGACGACGAGGGCCCCGCGGTCGCGCGGCGCTCGGAGCGGGCGGGGCGCGCGGGACGCGCAGGGAGCCGAGGCTGACATGGACCTGTTCGAGCGCGTCGAGAAGCGCAGGTTCCTCGGGAGAGAGTTCCTCCTGCACCTCTGGTTCGAGACCGAGCTTTTGTCGGCCACGCTGAGCACCCGGGCGACCGGCCCCTTCGGTCTGTGGATCGAGAAGGAGCTCGCCCTCTCGGCGGGCAAGGAGACCACGCGCATCAAGGGCAGCTTGCCGGCCCAAGCGCGCGAGGCGAAGGAGTCGCTCTTGCTCGGTAAGACCCCGGAACGAATGGGGTTTCGGCTCGTGAAGGGTGAGCGGGAGGCCTCGTTCGTGCTCCGCGGCGACACCCTCGCGCTCTCGGGCGTGTCTCTGCCGGCGGTGCTCGCCGAGGAGGCGCCCGAGCGCGACGCCCTCGACGCGGCGCCCGCGGCCCGGCCCCGCAAGGCTCGCGAGCGCAGCGTGGAGGCGGAGCTCGAGCAGGCCGAGGTGGCGGCGCAAGAGAGCTTCTTCGAGCGCATGCACCTGCTCCGCGAGGTCGAGGAGATCGTCGAGCACCTCTACGCCGACTTCCTCGCGCTGCGCCTCGGCCCTGCGTACGCCGCGTTCGTCGCGCCCGCGCTGCGCGCCTGGGCCTTGGGCGAGGCGCCCGACGCCGACGCGTACGAGGCGAAGAAGAAGGTGGCCCTCGGGCGCGGGAAGCGGTCGTCAGGCTAGGGTCTTCGTCGATGGTGCACGATCTCGACCCCGCCGCGGCGCCCGCACACACCCACGCCGAGCGCTGCCGCGCCCTCGTCGCGGCCGCACGCACGGCCACGCTCTCCACCCTGGCCCGCGAGCCGGAGGGCTTCCCCTTCGGCTCCCTCGTGACCGTCGCGTTCGATGCCGCAGGGAGGCCGCTCCTCCTGCTCTCCGAGCTCGCCGCGCACACGCAGAACCTCCTCGCCTGCTCGAGCGCGTCGCTGCTCGTCGTCGCGCCCGGCGCCGAGGGCGCCGATCTCTCGGTCGAGCGACTCACCTTGGTCGGCGTGTGCGAGCGCCTCTCCGGCGCTGCGGCGGAGGCGGCCAGCGGGATCTTCCTAGCGGCGCACCCCGCGGCTGCCGCGTACGTCGCCTTCAAGGACTTCGCGTTCTACGGCCTCCGGCCCGTGGGGCTCCGGTACGTCGGGGGCTTCGGCCGCATGTCGTGGGTCGATCTCACGGAGTACGAGCGGGCGGGGCTCGGCGGCTGAGCTCCGCGCGAGGGGCGGCGCGTGGTGGCCGGTTGCGCTTCCCCCGCTCGCCGTTCGCGGCGAACATGCCGGGCATGACGACGCAACGGCTCCTGCTCGACCCCAAGCACCTCACGCGCCCGTACCCCGACGAGCGCTCGCGCGACATCATGCGCCGCACCGTCGAGTTCTTCGAGGCCAAGGGGAAGGCGCGCCTCCGCAAGGACGACCTCGCCCGCACCTGGTACGACGACTTCCTCGGCTTCGTGAAAGAGCAGGGCATCTTCGCCACGTTGCTCACCCCCGAGTCCGAGGCGAGCCGGGGCGAAGGCGCGCGGTGGGACACCTGGCGCAACTGCGAGTTCAACGAAATCCTGGGCTTCTACGGGCTCTGCTATTGGTACACGTGGCAAGTCTCCATCCTCGGGCTCGGCCCTATCTGGATGAGCCCCAACGCGGCGCTGAAGGCGAAGGCCCGCGACGCGCTCGAGCAGGGCGGCATCTTCGGCTTCGGGCTCTCCGAGCGCACGCACGGCGCCGACATCTACTCCACCGACATGATCCTCACTCCGCAGGACGGCGGGGGCTACCTGGCGAGCGGTGAGAAGTACTACATCGGCAATGGCAACAAGGCCGCCATCCTCTCGACGTTCGGCAAGATCGCGGGCACCGACGAGTACGTGTTCTTCGCCGTCGACACGCAGCACCCGCGCTACCGGCTCGTGAAGAACGTCGTGGCCAGTCAGTCGTACGTGTCCGAGTACGCGCTGGCGGAGTATCCCGTCGCCGAGAGCGACATCCTCTCTCGCGGAAAAGAGGCCTGGAGCGCGGCCCTCAACACCGTGAACATTGGCAAATACAACCTGGGGTGGGCGTCCATCGGCATGTGCACGCACGCCTTCTACGAGGCCATCAACCACGCCGCGAACCGCCGCCTCTACAACATGTACGTGACGGATTTTCCGCACGTAAAGCAGATGTTCACCGACGCGTACGCGCGCCTCGTGGCGATGAAGCTCTTCGCGCTCCGCGCCGCCGACTACCTCCGCGCGGCCTCGGCCGAGGACCGGCGGTATCTCCTCTACAACCCGGTCATGAAGATGAAGGTCACCACCCAGGGCGAGGAGGTCATCAACCTCTTGTGGGACGTGATCGCCGCGAAGGGGTTCGAGAAGGACACCTACTTCGACATGGCGGCGCGCGACATCCGCGCGCTGCCGAAGCTCGAGGGGACCGTGCACGTGAACATCGCGCTCATCGTGAAGTTCATGCCGAACTACTTCTTCGCGCCGGCCGAGTACGCGCCGGTGCCGCGCATGGACGCCCCGAAGAACGACGATTTTCTGTTCGACCAGGGCTCCGCGAGCGGCCTCGGCAAGATCCGCTTCCACGACTACGCGGCCGCCTTCGAGGCCTATCCGCTGCCGAACGTGGCCCGCTTCCAAGAGCAGGTGGCGGTGCTGCGCGAGCTGCTCGCGACGGCCACGCCCGACGAGGCCCAGCGCAAGGACCTCGATTTCCTCATGACCCTGGGCGAGATGTTCACGCTCGTGGTGTATGCCCAGCTCGTGGCCGAGAACGCGAAAATCTACGGGGTCGAGGACGACCTGGTCGACCAGATCTTCGACTGCTTCGTGCGCGACTTCGCGAAGTTCGCCCAGCAGCTCCACGCGAAACCGAGCAGCACCGAAGCGCAGATGGCCTGTTGCCTCAGGCTCATTCGAAAGCCGGTGTTCGACCAGCGGCGCTACGAGCACATCTGGAAGGACCACGTCCACGCCCTGAAGGGCGCCTACGAGATGAGCCCATGAGCTGCGCGGGCGCGAGCGCGCCGCGCGACGCCAAGCAGGCCGGTCCGCGCGCCGGCGTGTAGTGGCTGCGCGGCGCGTCGAGCTCGACGGTTTCGGGCTGCACGGGGGGGCTCGCGCCCGCCTCGTCGTGTCGGCGCGGCCTGGCCCCCTCGTGTTCCTCTCCGGAGGGCGCGTCACGCCGCTCTCCGCGCTCCGCGCCTCCGGCGATCGCCGCTCGACCGAGCTCTCCGGCGACGGGGTCACAGCGCGCACCGTGGAGCACCTCTTCGCCGCGCTCGCGGCGCTCGGCCTCCACGAGGGGGTCGCCCTCGAGCTCACGGGCGACGAGTGCCCGCTCCTCGACGGCGGGGCGCGCACGTACTTTAATGCACTATGCACGCTCTCCCTGCCGCCGGTCGCGCCGCGCCTCGCGATCGTGGCCGACGGCGAGGTGCGGGTGGGCGCGAGCGTCTACAGGTTCTCGAGGCCGCCTCCGGGAGCCTCGCCTCGGCCGCGCGTCTCGGTCGAGGTCGACTTCGACGACGCGCGCCTCGCGCCGCGCGCGGCCTGGGACGGCGACGCGGCGGACTTCGCGCGGCGGATCGCCCCGGCGCGCACGTTCGGCTTCGCGCGCGAGCTCGGGGAGCTCGCCGAGCGGGGCCTCGCCTCGCGCGTCGACCGCGAGAGCGTGGTGCTCGTCACCGACGCCGCGGTGCTCTCCGCGGGCCCGCCCTTCCTGCCGGACGAGCCGGCGCGGCACAAGCTCCTCGACCTGATGGGCGATCTCTTCGTGTGGGGCGGTCCGCCGCTCGGCCACGCCCACGCGGAGCGGCCCGGCCACGCGGCCACCCACGCCGCCGTGGCCGAGGGGCTCGCGCGGGGCCTGCTAGCCCAGCCTCGGGGGGGCGAGCCCACAAGAACCTGAAGGTGAGCCCCGGAGGGCGAACGAAGGTCGATGGTGGCGCCGCGCCGAAGGCTGGGGCGCACATGAACGTTGACCCCCGCCGCTCCCGCTGGTTCCTTGCCACCGTGACCGAACCCGCGCACACCGAGGCCACCGAGGCCACCGAGGCCAAGCGCGCGCCGCCCCGCGCGCTCACCCGCAACGTGGTGCTCACGGTGGTCGTCGCGGCGCTCGGCTACTTTGTCGACATCTACGACCTCATCTTGTTCAGCATCGTGCGCGTGCCGAGCCTGAAGTCGTTCGGTCTCACCGGCGCCGAGCTCACCGACGTGGGCGTGCGCCTCATCAACTGGCAAATGGGCGGCATGCTCCTCGGGGGCATTCTGTGGGGCGTGCTGGGCGACAAGCGCGGTCGCCTCACGGTGCTCTTCGGCTCGATCCTCACCTACTCGCTCGCCAACATCGCGAACGGGCTCGCGCAGTCGATCTTCCAGTACGAGGTGCTCCGGTTCATCGCGGGCGTCGGGCTCGCCGGCGAGCTCGGCGCCGGCATCACCCTCGTGAGCGAGCTCATGCCGAAGGAGTCGCGCGGATATGGCACGACGCTGGTGGCCGGAGTGGGCATTCTGGGCGCCGTCGTCGCCGCGCTCGTGGGCGACGCCTTCTCGTGGCGCACGGCGTACTTCGTAGGCGGCGGCCTCGGCCTCTCCCTGCTCCTCGTGCGCGTGGGCCTCCGCGAGAGCCGCATGTTCGACGGCGCGAAGGCGAGCGGCGCCAAGCACGGCGACTTCTTCGCGCTCTTTCGGAGCGCCTCGCGCCTCCGCCGGTACGCGGCGATCATCCTCGTCGCCGTGCCGGTCTGGTACGCCGTGGGAATCCTCGTGACGTTCTCGCCGGAGATCGCCCGGGCCATGGGCCTCGCGGAGGCGCCCAAGCCGTCCACCGCCGTGATGGTGATGTACGTCGGGCTCGCGATCGGCGACTTCGGGAGCGGCCTCCTGAGCCAGCTCCTGAAGAGCCGCAAGAAGGTCCTCCTCGGCTTCCTCACGCTCGCGGTGGCCGCGACCGTCGCCTACTTCACGGTGGGTCGCAGCTCGCTCACGGTCTTCTATGCGACGGTGTTCGTGCTGGGCATCGCCTCGGGCTATTGGGCCGTGTTCGTGACCGTGGCCTCGGAGCAGTTCGGCACGAACCTCCGCTCCACGGCGACCACCACGGCGCCCAACTTCGTGCGAGGCGCGGTGGTGCTGGTCACCTCGAGCTTCCAGGTGATGAAGGGCGGGCTCGGCGTGGTGGGCAGCGCGGTCGTCGTGGGCGTGGTCGTGTTCGCGCTGGCGTTCGTCTCTCTGCTCGGGCTCGAGGAGACGCACGGGAAAGACCTCGACTTTCTCGAGGAGTAACAAGCCGTTACGCGTTCATCGTCGACTCACCGAGTCGTGCAGCTCGTCCACGAGCTGGCGGGCGCCTCCGGCGCGTTTTCCCAGCGGATCTCCACCTTGTGGCAGGCGAGCCGCGGAGCGGACGACGAGGCGCCGAACGCCGCGCTGTTCACGCACCATAGCGTGAGCAGGCCGCCGCTCACGAGGCCGGTGACCACCACGCTCACGCGGCGCCTCCGCTGCACGGCCTCCGCGGCGAGCGCGGCGAGCTCGAGGACCAGGCGGGGATCTTCCGGGGCGTCTTGGGGGAGCGATCGATACGGCACCCGAGCCTGACACGCGACCGGCGAAGTTCTTTGGAAGAAAGGCTCAGCGCACCTCGATGCGCCTGTGGGCGATCATCTTGTCGCTCCAGCGAAACTCCACCGAGTGGGGGCCGGGCTCGCGCGCGGTGAGCGTGACCCCTTTTCCGCCCGCGCTCTTGCCGGGCACCGTCGCGCGATCGATCTCCGCGCCCCCGCGCAGCAGCACGAACTCGCACAGCTCGTCGGTGTCGTCCATATAGTCGATCGTGGCGGCGAAGGGCTCCCCGGCCGCGGGGGAGACGGTCGACAGCGAGAACTTCACGCGCGAGTGGTAGCTGCGGAGCTCACGGCAAGCCGCGAGGCCCGCGGTCGCGAGCCCCGCCAAGAGCCCCAGCGCGGAGCGACGGGTCATCGCCCCTACTTCGTGGACGGGAAGCTGAACATGGCGCCCTCCCGCACACCGGCCGAGGGCCAGCGCTGCGTGATGGTCTTGCGCTTCGTGTAGAAGCGCACCGAGTCGGGGCCGTAGGCGTGCAGATCCCCGAAGAGCGAGCGCTTCCAGCCGCCGAACGAGTGGTACGCGACCGGCACCGGCAGCGGCACGTTCACGCCCACCATGCCCACGAGGATGTGGTCGCTGAAGTAGCGGGCCGCCTCGCCGTCGCGCGTGAAGATGCAGGTGCCGTTGCCGTATTCGTGCGCGTTGATGAGGTCCATCGCCTCCTGGAGCGACTTCACGCGCACCACGCCGAGCACCGGCCCGAAGATCTCTTCGTTGTAGGTGACCATGCCCGGCTTCACGTTGTCGAAGAGGCACGCGCCGAGGAAGTAGCCCCCCTCGTGTCCGGGCACCTTGGCGTTGCGGCCGTCCACCACCAGCGTGGCGCCCTCCTTCACGCCCTGGTCGACGTAGCCCTTCACCTTCTCGAAGTGGGCCTTCGTGACCAGCGGCCCCATGTCGTTGCTCGCGTCGGTGCCGGGGCCCACCTTCATTTTCGCGATCTCGGTCTTCAGGCCCGCGATGACGGCGTCGGCCGTGGCGTCGCCCACGGCGACCACGATCGGGATCGCCATGCAGCGCTCGCCGCACGAGCCGTACGCCGCGCCCATGAGCGCCGCGACCGCGTTGTCGATGTCGGCGTCGGGCATGACCACCGCGTGGTTCTTCGCGCCGCCGAGCGCCTGCACGCGCTTGCCGTTCGAGCACCCCTTCGAATAGATGTATTCTGCAATAGGGGTCGAGCCCACGAAGCTGAGGGCCTGCACGCGCGGGTCGTCGAGCAGGGTGTCGACGGCCTCTTTGTCGCCGTTGACGACGTTGAGCACGCCGGGGGGGAGGCCCGCCTCCAGGGCGAGCTGCGCCACCAGCAGCGCGCTCGAGGGATCGCGCTCGGAGGGCTTGAGCACGAAGGTGTTGCCGCACACGACGGCCATGGGCCACATCCACAGCGGCACCATCACGGGGAAATTGAAGGGCGTGATGCCCGCGGTGACGCCGAGCGGCTGGAACTCGCTCCACGAGTCGATGCCGGGGCCCACGTTGCGGTTGTGCTCGCCCTTCAGGAGCTCGGTCGCGTACGAGGCGTACTCGACGTTCTCGATGCCGCGCTGCAGCTCGCCCATCGCGTCGCCCGCGACCTTGCCGTGCTCGGCGGTGAGGAGCGCCGTGATCTTCTCGGCGTGCATCTCGAGCAGGTTCTTCAGCTTGCTCATCACGCGCGCGCGCTTCAGCGGCGGCGTCGCGCGCCACGCGGGGTAGGCCTTCTCGGCTGACGCGATCGCCGCGGAGACGGTCTCCTTGTCGGCGAGCAGCAAGCGCTTCTCGGCCGCGCCGGTGGCCGGGTTCCACACCTCCTGGGAGCGGTGGCCGCCGAGGACGTCTCGGCCGTCAATCCAGTGACCAATCGTGGGGAGCGCTTGCGACATGAGGGGTTCTCGCGGGGTGTGGGGGAGTCGGGGCAGGGCGGGGCGGGAGCGGGCGGAAAGCGCGCGGATTGTCCCACATCGCGCCGCGGCTGTCGAAGGGCGCTCGCCGCGTCAGAACGCGAAGGCGATGATCGGCCCGATCGAGACACCCCTGAACGAGGTGCCGGTGATCGTCTGGTAGGTGACCTCGGCTCCCAGCGCGAACGACCGCGTGAAGTGCAGCATGAACCCGCCCCCTACGGAGAGCGCGGCGCCCGTCTTCGCGCCGCTGCCGCCCACGTGCCCTACGCCCGCGCCGCCCTCGACGAACGGCGCGAAGCGGTTCAGCGGCATCACCACGCGGAGCACCGGCATCCCAAGGACCACCGTTGGATCGAGGAAATAGGCGCTCCCGTGCACACCCGGGACCAGGATCACGCTGCCCGTGTCGAAGCCGTAGCCCACGCGGGCGCCGAGCACGAAGCCCGCCTTGCCGCCCGAGAAGGCGACGCCCGGCGAGATGCCCCACTGGAAGCCCGAGTTCCAGTCGGACACGATCCGGCGGCCCTCGCTCATCTCCTCGTGGGGCTCCTCCGGCGCCGGCGGGGGCGGCTCGCCCAGCGGCGGCGCGAAGGTCGGCGTGGCGGCAGGCTCCACCGGCGCGGTCGCGGGCGGAGGCGGCGGAGGCGCGGGGATCGGCGCGGGCGCGCTCGTGGGAGCAGGGATCGGCGCGGGCGCGGGGGCCGGCGCGGCCGTGGGAGGTGTCGTGGGCGCGGGGGCGGGGGCCGTCGCGGGGGCCGTCGCGGGCGGAGGCAGAGGCGCGGGGAGCGGCGCGGGCGGCTCGTCCTGCGCGGCGGCGACGCGCGGCGCCGTGGTGGCGGTGGCGGCGGCGATCGCGAGCAGCGCGAGCGCCTGCGCCCGTCCGCGCGTGCGGTCGCGGCGGGCGCGCGGGTGGAGCGTGTTCATGGCGACACCTCGCCTTCGGCTCGGGCTCGCCATCGACCTTCGTTCGCCCCTCCGGGCCTCACTTCCAGGTTCATGGGCGGCAGCCTACGTGGTTTCTGCGCGTCGCGCAGGGTTCGGGGATCGCGCGGCCTGGCCGATTCACCCCTCTGGCTTGTCCGCGCCGCGACTCTTCACGCGTCGATTGCATTCTCGCCGCTCGGTTGTAAGGGTTCGCGGCCATGCTCGCCCGCCCCGCCCGTGCCTCGCTCGCCCGCTGGTTCTCTCCCGCCGCCGCGCTGCTGCTCGCGTGCGGCGGCGATCCCGCGGGGGGCACGCCCGAGGGGGACGCGGGCGCCTCGCCGGACGCGGCGCCTACGGCGCTCCCCGACGGCGCGCCCCCGCCCGGTGATGGCGGCGACGGCGGCGGCCCACCGCCGATCGTCACCTGCCACGCCACACCGCGACCCGACGGCCCGCGAAAGATGCTCGTCACGCGGCCTCGCTCCAAGGAGGCCGCCGGGGGCTACAGCACGAACGCCAAGCTCCTCGAGGTGCTCGACGTGTCCGCGGCCGGCGCGCTCTCGCGGCCCGGGAAGGTGCTCGACATGGCCGGCCCCACCCAGGGCGCTCCGGTCTTCACGCCCGACGGGGCGATCGCGATCGTGCCGATGGGCGGCAAGGCGGGCCTCGCCTCGATCGTGTTCGACGCGGCCGGCAACCCCACGGTCGTCGAGACCTCGTTCGCCCCCGAGGGGAGGCTCAGCAACACGACCGTGGTGATCGACGCGACCGGCTCGCGCGCCTTCGCCCTCGACTCGAACACCGTCGCGAACGGCGGCGGAGTGTACGAGGTGCGCATCGCCTGCGACGGGCGCCTCACGCTGATCGGCAAGTCGCTGCCGTCGGAGAAGTCTCAGCAGCTCGCGCTCCTCGACGCGAACCGGGGTCTCTACTCGGGCGCGGTGGTCGGCGGGAAGGGCGACCTCCATCTCTTCGATCTCGTTACGAAATTTCCCACCGCGAGCGTCGCGGCGTTTGGCGACGACGACGCGAGCGCGTCGAGCGTGGCGGTCACTCCCGACGGCAAGTTCGCGGTCGTGACCGACACGGGCTTCCTCGCGGGCAACCGCCTGGCCGTCGTCGACCTCGCGACGATGACCACGAAGCAGAAGGTCGCCGTCGACGGACCGGAGGCGTTCCTCGTGTCGCCCTTCGGCAACGCGATGATGCTCGTGCAGAGCGATACGGCCGACGCGTACGTGCCCGTCACCTACTCGCCCACCGCCGCCGCGCCCCTCACGCTCGGCACGAAGATCGCGGCGACGAGGAAAGTGGAGCTGCCCAGCGGCCCCGTGCTGATGAAGAACGGCGCGCTGAAGGGCACGGTGTACGTGGTCGAGGTGTCGGGCATCCGCGCCGTGCGCTGGGACGCGGCCGGGCGGCTCGCCGACGTGGGACTCTTCTCGATGGACGTCGACAAGGACCTCTTCAACGCGCCCTTCGCCCTGGGCGTGCAACCCTGAGGGCGGCGGCGCACCCTCTTCGCGCGCCGCCGCGCGTTCCGCGTGACGTTGCCCCCGTTTTTGGGCGACGAGAGAGGCGTGCTCTCCGGCCTCCGACTCCGTTCGTCCAGCCCGTCGTATCCCTCAGCCTCGAAGCGCGCGAGCCACTTGTAGCCCGTCTCGCGCGTGATCCCGTACTCGCGGCACAGCGCAGCCATGTTGCGATCGGGGGCCTTCGCTCGCTCCACAAACAATTCCCGCCCCGCCACGTGCTGAGGAAAGCGGGAAAGCACGAATCACGCTTGCCGTGGACTTAGGGGGGCGAGCCCAATGTGCCTCCCGCCATCGCGTGGCCCGCGCACCGGTGGGCGCCGACATCCGTCGCCCGGTGGTCGCGCGGCCAGGTCCCAGCTTCGGCCTCGGCGTGCAGCCCAGCGGGCAGCGGCGGGGCGCGGCGCCTCTTCGCGCGCCGCCGCGCGCGTTCCGCGTGACGCAGGCCCGGTTTTGGGCGAGAAGCGGTCCGGATGGAAGCCGCTAGCCCCCCGCAGAACGCCACGCCCGCCGCGCCCGCCGCGCCCGCCCCGCCCGCGCTCGTGTTCGCCGAGTCGAGCCCCCTCGGCCTGCTCGGGCTCGCCGTGGGGTGCTGCGCGCTCCTGCCGATCGCGTTCGGTCAGGCGCTCACCCCGGACGCCTTCCGCACCGCCGCCATGTTCTGCCTGCTCTTCGGCGGCGGCTGCCAGATGCTCGCGGGGCTCATGGCGCTGGCGAACAAGAACCTGCTCGGAGGCACGCTCTTCACCACGTTCGCGTTCAACTGGGGGATGAACGCGTGGACCCTCTTCAACATCGCCGAGGGCAAGCTGCCGAACCCGCACATCGTGTTCGCGGTGGACGCGTGCTTCCTGGTCGTGTTCGTGGTGCTGATGTTCGCGTTCGGCTACTTCAGCAAGCTGCTCTTCGCGTTCCTGCTCGACATCGTCGTGCTCTTCGCGTTCCGCATCGCCAATGAGCTGCTCCACACGCGAGCGTTCGCCCTGCCGATCGCGCTCTGCACCGTGGCGCTGGCCGGCATCGCGCTGTGGCTCGCGCTCGCCGTGCTGCTGAACTCGGCGGCCGGGCGCACGGTGATGGCCATCCCCGGTCCGCTGTTCACGCCAGGCCCCGGGGCGCCGCCGGCCGGGCACTGAGCGGCTCGCGCTTCCTCGCCTCATTCGCGCTCGGCGCGCACCGAGGCGAGCGACAGGTCGCGCGGCCGCGGCTCGCCGGGCAGGCTGAGGCGGGACACGGGGACGAGCAGCGCCTCACTCGCGCCGAGCTCGCGGCAGAGGACACGCACGAGCTCGAGGCGCGAGAGGCGCGCGGGGCCCGGCGCGTGGACGATCCCCGAGAGGGCCGAGCCCGCGAGCGAGACGAGGCGCCGCGCCGCCGCGCCCACCTCGAGCGGCGTGCGAAACTCGTCGTCGAAGAGGCGCACCTCCCGCCCCGCGAGCAGGGCCGCCCGCGTGGCGGTGGTGAACGAGACCCGCTCGGTGAGCCCCTCGCCGTGGAGCGTGGGCACGCGCACGACGAGCGCGCCGGGGCAGGCCGAGAGCACGCGCCGCTCGCCCTCGAGCTTCGAGCGCCCGTAGGCCGTGGTCGGCCGCGCCGCGTCGCGCTCCGTGTAGGGTGCATGTTCTCCGTCGAACACCATGTCGGTCGACACCTGGACGAAGCGCGCGCCCCGCGCGTGGGCGAGGGTCGCGAGGCGCTCGGGCACGGCGGCGTTCAGCGCGCGCGCTCTCTCCGGATCGGCCGCGCAGGGCCCGAGGCTCGCCTCGGCGGCGCAGTGGATCACGCACGAGGGCGCGACGCGGTCGAACGCGGCGCGAGTGGCCTCTTCATCAAGCAGATTTACCGAGTCGAACGCGGTGCCGGATGGCCCCCCGCGGGCGCCCCGCCACCCCGCGTGTGGCACGCCGCGCGTCGAGAGCGCGCGCGCGACCCACGCGCCAAGAAACCCGCTCGCGCCGGTCACGAGGATCATGTCGCCGCATCGCACCCGGTCTCGCGCGTGTCAAGGCGCCGCGGCGCGCGCGCTCCGTGCCCGCGCTCCATGGTACGGTCGAGGGAGGTCGAGGCCGGTCCCCTCGACACGCAGCCGCCGGCGCCTCGCGCGCCCCATCTTCCGAGCAAGCACCGAAATGCACTGGGCAAAAGCCGCGTTCCTCGGGGTCGTCGAGGGCCTCACCGAGTACCTCCCCCGTCTCGTCCACTGGCCACCTCATCCTCGTGCCGCACCTCAGCGAGGTGGCCGCGCGCCACTTCCCGGGCCTCGAGATCTTCGCCAAGTCGAGCCCGGCGGAGGACGCGTTCGACGTGGTCATCCAGTTCGGCGCGATCTTGGCTGTGCTCGTGCACTACCGCACGCTCCTGTGGGAGCGGTTCTCGGGCCTCTTCTCGCGCAAGAGAGAGAGCTTCGCGCTGCTCTACGCGCTGGCCCTAGGCTTCATCCCCACCGCGATCCTGGGGCTCCTCCTGCACAAGAAAATCAAGGCGCTGCTCTTCGGTCCGCTGCCCGTCGCCGCGGCCCTCGTCGTGGGCGGCGTGGTGATGATCGTGGTCGAGCGCGTGCGGAAGGCGAAGAAGGTCGAGGGGCTCGTCGGCCTCGAGCACGTGACGCCGAAGCGCGCGCTGCTCATCGGCCTCGGCCAGTGCGTCTCGATGTGGCCCGGCTCGTCACGCTCGATGTGCACCATCCTCACCGGGCAAGCCGTCGGGCTCTCGACGGCGACGGCGGCGGAGTTCTCGTTTTTGCTCGGCCTGCCCACGCTCGGTGCCGCGTGCGTGTACGAGGGGCTGAAGTCGCGGCACGTGCTCGCCTCGGGCATCGGCCTGCCGAGCTTCGTCGTCGGGCTCGTCGTGAGCTTCCTCGTCGCGTGGGCGGTGATCGCCGTCTTCATCAAGTACCTGCAGAAGAACGGCCTCGAGCCGTTCGGCTACTACCGCATCGTGCTCGGGGGGGTGGTCTTCCTGCTCATGCGCGGGTGACGGCGGAGGCCGCCCGGGGTAGGCTCGACGGTCCGATGCCCCAGCAGCGCCTCCCCCGCGGGCTCCCTCGCGCCGCGACCGTGGCGCTCGCCGTCCACCTGGCCAGGCGGCCCCTGGTGGTGCGGCTGGGGACCGGCTTCGCGGCGCTCGTGACCCTGGCGGCGGTCGCAGCCGCGGCGCTCCTCGGGCGCCGCGGCGACAACGCGGCGCTCCCTGCGGTGGTGCTCGTGGCCTCGAGCGCCCTCGCGTACGGCTCGGGCATCCTGGTCGCGTTCGGCGGCGCCACGCAGGCCCTCCGTCGCGACCGCGAAGAGGGCATCCGCGCGCTGCTCCACGCACGCGGCGTCACGACCGGCGAGTACCTGGTGGCGCGCGCCTTCGGGCTCGCGCTCGTGGTCGGCGCGAGCACGGTCGGGGGCACCCTCGCGACCGCGATCGCCGCGACCGTCGCCGCGGGCCGGCTCTCGGCCGCTGCGGCCACGCTCCGCGCGTCGGGCGTGGCGGTCGCGGCGGCCGCGATCACCTCGCTCCTCCTCGCGCTCGTCGCGCTCGCCGCGCTGGGCGCGCGATCCCGCGCCGGCGGCTACGTGGTGCTCGTAGGCCTCTTCGTCGTCCCCGAGCTGCTCGCGCCGTGGACCTCGCAGCTCGTGCCCACCGCATGGGCACGCCTCGTCTCGCTGCCGGGGGCGCTCGCGGCGTTCCGCGAGGGGCTCTCCGCCGCCACGTTCGAGCCGGGGCTCTCGCTTCGCGCGGCCGCGACGCTGCTCGTGTGCGCGCTCGGGCTCGTCGGCCTCGTACGCGCCGAGCTCGCGCGCCTCGAGCACGAGGGCGCCCGATGATCCGCTTCGCGGGAGTGCGCGCCAAGGCGCTCGCGCGGGGTACCCAAAACGGTGCAATCTACACCGACTTGTCGTTCGCGCTCGCGCCCGGCTGCCACGCGGTCGTCGGCGCCTCCCCCGCGGAGGGTCGGCTGCTGCTCGACCTCGCCGCCGGCCAGGCGCGCGCTCGACGAGGGCGCGTGCAGGCGCTCGACGGGGCGCCGGGCGACCCCAAGGTGGCCGCGCGCACGGCGTTCGTGCCGCTCGACGTGGTCCTCCCCGACGGGCTGACGGTGCTCGAAATCGCGGCCCTCGAGGCCCGCGTGCGAGGCCTCGGCGCGCCCAGTCCCGCGGCCAGGCTCGCGCGGCTCGACGCCGGGTGGCTCGGCGGGCGGCGCGCACACTCGCTCTCGGCCGTGGAGCGGCGCGCCGTCGCGCTCGCGCTCGCGCTGACCTCCGGGGCCGCGCTCGTCCTCCTGGAGGAGCCGCTGAGCCATGTCGACGGACGCGCGGCGCCTCTCGTCGCGCCTGCGCTGCGCGCGCTGGTCGCGCAGGGCGGCGTGTGCGTCGTGCTCACCACCGCGTCCCGACGCGACGCAGACCTCGCGGGTGCGACCACCTGGGCGCTGCGCGGTGAGCGGCTCGTCCCAGAGGACGGCGGCGCGGCAGGCAAGGTCACCCTCCAGATCGTCGTGGACGACCCCATGCGTCTCGCCGCCGCCCTCGCCGCCGCAGGTGCGGCCGTCACCTTGCACGCCGACCGCTCCTCGGTGCTCATCGAGACCGCCGACCTCGACGCCGCCGCCGAGACCGTGGCCCGCGTCTCCGTCGCGGAGGGCTTGTCCATCGTGGCGATGTTTCGACGCGGCGAGGAGTCGTCGCATGTCTCGCAGGTCTCCCGCGTGCTCGCCGAGGCCGCGCAGAGGCTCCCCTCGCTCGCGCCGCCGCCCGCGGCCGCCGAGCCTCCCGGTGACGCGCCGCCGGCCCCTGCGGAGAGCGCGCCGTGAGCCTGACTCTGCTCCGCCATCCGCTCGCGAGACTTCGCTCCGCGAGGCTGCGGCTTCTCCCCTGGCTCGGGTGGGCGCTCCTCGCCGTGGGCGGCGCGGTGGCGACGCGGCTGCAGGGAGGCTCGAGCCACGCCGTCGACCACGCGGTGAGGGGCACCTTCGGGCCGCTCATCCTGCCGCTCCTCGCCCTCGCGTGCGTCGGCCTGCTCTGCCCCGAGGGGACGCTCGACGAGGCCGCGCGGCCGCTCGTGCTCTTGGGCGCGCCGCGCCGCCGCGCCGCGCTGACCCATGGCCTCGCCGTGATCACGCTGGCCGCCGCAAGCGCCGGCGTGCTCGGGGCGCTGATCGTGGCCGTCGCGCACGGACCGACGGACGCCCCGCTGCTCGTCGACCTGCCATCCACCGCGGGCGTGGCCGCCCTCGGCGCGGCGGGTTACGCGAGCTATTTCATGATGGGTTCCGCGTTCTTGGGCCGCGCGGGCGGGGGCGTCCTCTTCGTGATCGACTTCCTCGCGGGGGGCTTCGGGGCGGGCGCGCTGCTCACTCCGCGTGGCCACCTCCGCGCGCTGATGGGTGGCCCCCTCGCGGCGCAGCTCTCGCCCCGGGTGAGCTCGGTGGCGCTCGTCGTCATGGCCGTCGTGTTTCTCGCCCTCGCGAGCTCACGCCGGGCTCGCTGAGGCCCGGGCGCAAGCGGATCGAGGGCGTTCCAGCGTCTCTCGCACGCCGGCTCGCCGGGGCTCAGCGGGCGCAATCGCTCCGGTACAGCGGCGCGCCTTTTCCCTCACCGACGGTGAAGAGCGCGCGGCCGTCCGCGGCGTAGGTGACCGCCTCGCCCTGCGCCTCGCGGCCGGCGGCGATGACCCTCGGCGGGCCTTCGAACAGCGTCTCGAGGCCGCCCGTGAAGCGGTACTCGAGCATCACGGTGTAGGTGCGCAGCACGACCCGCTTCTCGCACGGGTGGAAGGACCCGCCCGTGATGAGGCCGCCCCCTACGGGAGGAACGACGACCTCACCCACCTTGCGGAGCACAGCGCGGCCCGGCACCGCGCGGCCCGGCACGGTGTACACGCCGCTCCGCCCCGTAGGCGTCTTGGTGACGATCACGAGGTCCCCCGACTCGGGTGAGACGAGGAGCGTCTCGGCGTTGTGGGGGCCGTCGGGGTACGTGAGCGTGAGCACCTCCGGCGCGAGCCGCCCGTCCGCCAACTCGGGCTCGGAGACGCGGTAGATCTGCACCGCCGCGCGGACCTCGCCGTTGTCTCCGACGTCGCCGAGGAACACACACGACCCGGCCGGGCACGGGCCCACCGCGACGTCCTCGACGTCGGTCGCGGTCACTCCGTCGAGCTCGTAGGTCGCGCGGAGGGCGGCGCGGGCGTCGAGGGCGAAGAAGCGCGCGCGATCGCCCGAGTCGTTGTGCGTGTATAGTGCACCTTTGTGCCGCGCGCTCGCCGCGAGGCCCGACAGCTCGACGAGGTCCGCGGAGGCGAGCGAGCCGACGGTCTCGGCGTCCGCGTGCTCCGCGCAGGCCCCGCAAGCCCCGGTCGGCGAGGGGGCTTCCTTCGACGTGCAGGCGGCGAGGACGACGAGCGCGACGCGCGGGGCGTGCCTCACGGACCCGCGGCCGCGAGCACGCGATCGATGACCTCGGGCCGGACCGTGCCCGCGCGGAGCCGCGTGCGCGACGCGCGCGCGAGCGTGTCCCACTCGGCGCGCTCCGCCGGCGTGAGATCGACGACCTTCCTCTCGCCACGGAGGGTCGCGAGCGCCCGCGCGTCGGCGGAGCGCACCCGCTGGGCGAGCAGGGCGGTCGTGCCTTCGGCGGTGCGCCGCAGGATGGCCCGGGCTTCGGGAGGGAGCCCCTCGAACCGGGCGGCGCTGAGCACGATGCCGCCGATGCCGTACGCGGTGAGCTCGGGAGTGACGTGATCCAGCAGGTCGGCCCAGCGGAGCTCCGTGACCACCAGCGCCGACGCGAACAGCACGTCGACGCGCCGCGGGACGCCCGCGTCCGGCGAGGCCGAGCCCGGGAGCAGCGCGGCGAAGACCTCCGCCACCGTGAGCGACGGCGGGCGAAGGCCCGCGGCCGCGAAGAGCTCGCGACCGACCACGTCGTCGGAGCGAACGAACGGGTGGAGCGCCGCCAGGTCGCGCGGGGTGCGCACGGGCGCGCCGCGAGAGAACACCCGAACGACGCCCGTCTCGGCCTCGGCGAGCAGGCGCACGCCTGCCTTGGCGAAGCTCTCGGCGAGCAGAGGTCGCACGGCGTTCCGCGCGCGATCGAGCTTGGGCCAACCGTCGAACACGAGCGGCAGCTCCAGCGCGGCGACGTCGGGAGCGAACGCCGCGAGGCCCGCCCCACCGAGGGCGGCGCCGTCGAGGGTGTGGTCCTTGACCTTGGTCGCGAGCTCCCCCTCGTCGCCCTGGGAGCCCCCGTAGTAGAGGCTCACCTTGAGCTGTCCGCCGCTCTCCTGCTGGACAGCCGCGCTCCACGCCCCGAGCGTGCGGCCCCACACCGACGCGCGGGGAGCGAGCGTGCCGACGCGCAGCTCTTCGGCGGCGTCCGCGCGCCGCGAGAGCGAAAAGGAGAGGAGCGCCGCGGCCGTCGCGAGCGTCGCGACGAGCGCGACGCCGCGGGACCGAGGTCGTGCGGGGCGCACCATGCCGCAAGTGTAGCCGCGAACCGTCGCTCCGGTAAGCGCGGCTGGGGACGACGCCTCGCTGAGGCTGCCGCGCCGTCTCGCGAGGCGACGCGGGAGCGCCGCCGTCATGGGGCTGGGCAGCGGCGGTCGGGGGCCCGCGCGAGGGCGCGCCGCGCGCGCCGCTTCGCGAACGCGTTGGCGAGGCGGTCGTCGACGCCGGGATCTGTCGCCGCGAGCACCTCGGTGAGCAGCCGCTCGGTGAGCGGAGCGTCGGGGCGACGGCAGGCAGGTCCGAGCGCGTACTCGACGAGGACGGTCAGCGCGCGACGGCCCGTGCGCTCGAGGACGAGGTCGAGGTTGCGACGCGCCTCGTCGACGCCGCTTGGCGACTCGCCGAGCGCGAGGGACAGCTCGCGCAGCGCGCCGTAGCGGGCGTAGCCGGGGGCGAGCCTGTGCGAGCGCTCGAGGAGGACCTGGCCCGCGAACGGCCCGAGGCGCCTCGCGTCGGGATCGCCGGCGACGAGGCGACCGCGCGCGGCGAACGCGTGGCCCACCCAAAACGCAAGCTCCGCGTCCGAGGGCCGGGTGAGACGCTCGGCCGCCCACGCCGCGAGCGTCTCGCGCGTCCGCCTCGAGCCCTCGAGATCGCCGCCGCGACGGCCGAGCGCGTGGACCCCGAAGCCGATCGCCCGCTCGAGCGCGTGGAGCTCCCGGAACCTGAGGGCGCGCACCGCCGCGAGATCCCCCGCGTCGGCCGCCTCTTCGCGCGCGTCGGCGAGGAAGGTCGCGCCGTAGACCGTCCACCCACGCACCAACGCGAAGAGCGCGTCGTCGCTCCCGGGCGCGACGCGATGAAGCCCCTCGAGCTCGGCGAGCTGCGCCTCGAAGCCCGCCCTCGCCACGTCGATATCTGCAATGGTTTCAAGCGCTTCCGCGCTAGCTTTGGCCTCGGCGACCCGCGCGTCGAGCGCGGCGCCCGACAAGCACCCCACCTCGCACAGGCCGAGGCAGACGATCGCGGCCATCGCGCTCGTCGCGCTCGTCGCGGCCGACGCTCGCGGCCTCATCGGGGCGCCGCGAGGACGAGGCACGCCGCGCGCGCGCGGAGCTCGGCGTCAGGGTCGGTGAGCAGCGGCGCGGCTCTCGCGACCCTCCCGAGCGCGGCGAGGCCCGCCACGGCGCGGAGGCGGAGTCCCGCGTCGCGACCCGCCGCCTGCTCCTCGAGCCACAGCTGCACGGGCAGGTACTTCGCGCCCGCGAGGAGACCGCGCGCGCGGGGCGCGAGCGTGAGATCGTCCTTCTTGCCCGCCGCGCGGACGAGCTCGGTGCGGGCACGGTCGGCCTCGGCCGGCACGCGCAGCAGCCGCCCGAGGGCGCTCAGCGCGACCTCGCGATCGGCGTCGCGGGACGCCGCACGCAGCGCCTCGACGCCCTCGGCGTCGGGCGCCACGAGGGCCACGGCGAACATGCGCTCGAGCGACGAGCCTTCGCGCAGCGCGCCGACCGCGGAGCGCGCGGCCGCCCGCCGAAGGTGCTGGTCTTCGGCCTCGACGCGCGAGGCCGCGCCTCGAAGGATCGCGCTCGCGAGGAGCAGGCGATCGGGGCCACCCTCCGCGAGGCGGTTGCGCAGCGCCTCACGCCCACCGAGCTCGTAGAGCGGAGTGACGGCGAACCCCGACGCGACGTCGTCACGGAGGCCTCTCTCTGCGACGGTCCACGCGTCGCGGAGCCGGTCGAGCGCCTGCTTCGCCGCCTCTGTCGCGGCACGCTCGGTCGCGCTCGCGCCGGCCTCGCGCCCGTCGAGCGCGAGGCGATGGCGGCGAGCGACGGTGTCCATGGCGGCGCGCAGGGCCAAGTGGCGGACCGACGGCACGGGATCGACCCGCGCCGCCTCGAAGAGCGAGTCGAGCTCGGCGAGCACCGCGCCTTCGCCGGCCGCGAGCGCCGCGAGCTCCCGTGTCACCGCTGCGGGCGCGAGGAGCGCCGCTTGGCGCGCGGCCGCGTCGTCTTCGTCGACGAGCGCGCGCGACGCGAGGGCGCGATAGGCGGGCTCAGGAGCGCTGGCGAAGGCGCCGGCGGCGCCGGGGCTCATGAGGCCCGCCTCGAGCAACAAGCGGGCGGCGGCGGCCCCCACGTCATCGCGGCGCGCAGCGCGACGCTCGAGCGGACCTGCGAGCTCGCTCGCGCACATGCGGAGGCTCTCGACCTTCCCGACGCCCGCGGGGGGCGCGAGGCCCTCGACCTCTCGGGCGAGGAGCGCCTTCGCGACGTCGCGGGCCTCGCCGTTCGTGAGGGCGCCTCGCCGGTGCTTGTCCGCAAGCTCGGCCCGCAGCGCGCCTAGGTCTCCCGCCTCGGCGTGGCGCACGGAGACCGGCGCGCAGCCGAGCGAGGCGAGCGCCATGGCGAGCGCCGCGGTCCAAGCGACGACCACGGACGAGAGGGGGCGATGCACGGCCGGGGAGCATAGCCTGCTGACACGGCGCGTAGAAGGGGACGCACTCGGGACTCGCGCGCCTCGCCTCACGCGCGCGCCGGGAGGTTCCGCGAGCGCACCGGTCGTGGTAGCTGGGAGGGCTTGCTTCGTCCGCTCGTCGTCATCGCCAACCGGAACGCCCTCCACCTGCGCGAGAAGGGCCCGCTCCTCGAGACGCTGCGCGGGGCGCGGAGCCGCACGGTCGACCTCCACGAGACCCACTCGCTCGACGAGCTCCGTGATGTGGTCGCGCGCATTCCCTCACTCCGGCCGCGCGGCGTCGTGCTCGCGGGCGGCGACGGCACGCTCACGGCAGGGCTGACAGCGCTCGCGCGCGTGTACGGCACGAGGCCCCTCCCCGACATCGCGGTGGCGCCGGGCGGTACGGTCTGCACGGTCGGGCGGAACTTCGGGGTGCGGGGAACTCGTGCATCCTACACACATCACCTGCTCCAGCGGCTCGCGCACGGCACGGCGCTGCGCCACGTGACGCGGGTCCTCTCGGTCCTCGAGCCAGGCGAGGGTGAGGCACCCCGTGAGCCACGGCTCGGGTTCATCTTCGGCTTCGGCCTCGTGTCGAGCTTCTTCGACCGCTACTACGCGTCAGGCCCCCGCGAGCGGCTTGGGCTTGGCGCGGCCGCCCGCATCGTCGGGCGCGTCTTCGCCGAGTCGTTCTTCGGCGGGCCCCTCGCTCGCCAAGTGCTGTCGCCCCAGGCCGCCGAGGTGACGACCGACGGCGAGACCGCCCCCTACTCCGGCTACAGCCTCTTCGTGGCGAGCGTGCTCCCCGACCTCGGGCTGCACATGCACCTCACTTACCAGGCGCAGACACGGCACGATCGGTTTCACGTGGTGGCGAGCGCCCTCGGCCCGACCGCCCTCGGGCCCCAGCTGCCGCGGGTGCTCGCCGGCCGAGCGCTCGCGGGCGATGGCCTCAACACCCTCGCCGAGCGGGTGGTCGTGCGCTTCCGCGCGCCCTCCACGGCGAGCGGAGGGCGGGCGTACATCCTCGACGGTGAGCTCTTCGACGCCGAGCGGGTCGAGGTGTCCATGGGCCCGGAGATCACGCTGCGGGGGGTCTGACCGGCGGGCGTCTCGGCCAGCGGTGCCTGGCGGCGTTCACTGTCCGGCGGGCGGCCCGAAATCGGCCGCGCCCCTTGCTTTCTCGCGAGCGGACGCCGAGCCCGTGGATACCCTCTCTGGGATGGGCCTGTTCGACGATCTCAAGAAGCGCATCTCCGACAAGGTCGCGGAGCGCGCGGCGGAGATGGCCGCCGAGCGCAGCAAGGCGGCGGCCGCGGCCTTCGCCAAGCAAAGCGTGGCCTCCGCCAAGGGCCTCGGGCGAAGGCTCGAGGAGGAGCTCTTCGGCCCCCGCGATCCGGAGGAGGACGCCGAGGACACCGCGGCGGACGCTCCCGCCTCGAAGAGGGCCAGGGCCGCCAAGGCCGCGCGTGAGCGCGAGACCGGCGAGCAACTGCGGGCGGCGGCGACGAGCAACGCCGAGCGCGAAGAGGCCGCGCGTCGCGAGCGCGCCGAGCGCGAGGACCGCGCGAGGCGAGTCGAGCGTGAGGTCGACGCCGAGCTCGCGGCGCTGAAGGCCCGGATCAAGAAGTAGTCGCAGAGGGAATCGCGCCGCCTGGCCGCCCCCTGCATGCTTCAGCCGAGCTCGATGACCTCGTCGCACACCGCAAGCGCCTCGCGCCGGTGCGTGACGAGCACCACCGTGCGACTCCCTCGGAGCGCAGCGATCGCCTCGAGGACGCGCGCCTGGCTCGCTGCGTCGAGCCCGCTCGTCGGCTCGTCGAGCAGGAGCACCGGGCGACCCGCCTCCAGCGCCCTCGCGAGCGCGACCCACTGCCGCTCTCCGCCCGACAAGGTGCGCCCGCCGGCGCCGAGCGCGTCGCCCTGGAGCGCGTCGTGGAGCTCCTCCGCGCCGAGCGCTCGCAGGGCGCGGCGCGGGTCGATCCCCGCCGCACCGAGCCCCACGTTCTCCTCGAGCGTCCCCGCGATGAGGGGCGCGTCCTGGGGCACCCACGCGAACGGTCGGCGCCCAGGCCCGATGCGGGGCCCGAGCTCGACTCCCCCGTACCGCACCGAGCCGGCCAGCGGCGGTTCGAGGCCGAGCAGCACACGAAGCAGCGTCGTCTTCCCTTTCCCCGTAGGCGCCACCAGCCCGAGCGAGCGCCCCGGCGCGACGGCGAAGCGCAGCGGCGCCACGAGCCCGCCCCGCCGGAGGCGCAGCCCGTCGACCTCGAGGAGCCCCGGGCCCGCGAGGGCGGCGTCGGTCGCGCTCGGTGAGCGGGGGCTCGCCACCTCAGCGTCGGGGGGTGGAGCCTCGGTCGGCAGGGCGAGCCGCTCGAGCGCGGCCTCCCCCTTCGCCCACGCGAGGCGCGCGTCGCCGAGGTCTCGAAGAGGCTTGTACGCGAGGAAGAACGCGACCGCGAAGGGCACCACGGTCGCGCGGTCCGCGAGCGCCCAGCGCGACGCCCCGGCGACGACCAGCACGAGCGCCAGCGCCGCGAGCACCTCGTTGGCGCTCGAGAGAGCCTGCGCGCGGGCCGCCAGGGAGCTCGACAGCGCGGTCAGTCGCGCTCCAAGGCCGACGACCCTCGAGCGCGCGAGGTCCTCCGCGCGGTAGACGCGGAAGAGGTCGGCATGACGGAGGGCGTCGTCGGCCACGGAGAAGAGCGCCTCGGCTTCATGCATGGCCTTCCGCTGCCGCCGCTTCCACGCGCGGCGCAGACGCCCGAGGGCCCACGCGAACGGAGTCAGCACGAGCGACGCCGCGACGGCCAGGCGGGCGTCCACGACGAAGAGCACCACGACGATCGGCGCGAGCTCGGCGAGGGCACGCACCGACTGGAGCAGGCCCGCCGCGAGCGCGTGCTCGATGTCGCGAATGGAGGTGGTGAGAGATGCGACGCCACTCCCCACGTCGGCCTGGCTCGCACCTGTCAGGTCCGTCACGCCGGGAGCGCGTCGTCCGGGTGTCAACTTCGGTGCGGGGGCATGATCGCCATGCCCCGCCTGGCACTCGCCGCCCAAAGGACCTTGGAGGCGGACCGAGAGGGCGCGCATCCGCAGGCGCTCGCCGGCCGCCCCCACGAGCCTCGCCTGCGCACCCGCGGCGGCGACCGCCGCGGCCCCCTTGAACGTGGCAGCGACGGCCCCGGCGAGGGCGAGCGCGGGGGCAGATCCCCCGGCGAAGAGCCCGGTGGATCTTCCGTCCATCAGAGTCAGCCCGCCGGCGAGGCCACGCACGAGCGCCCCCGCAAAGAGCGCGAGCGCCCCATGCGCTACTCCGTGCGCAGCGGTGCAAAAAAGGAAGAGCGCCGCGCTCCGAACGTCGCGACGGGCCGCCTCGCGCACCGGCGCGTAGAGCGAAGGGGAGGTGGTCGAAGGCGACAGTGGCACGGCGTTGGGGGAGCGAGTGCGGCGGCGCGGCGCGCGCGAAGCACCGCTTGGCGGAGGTGGACTCTCTCACGGCCGGCGGGAAGCGGGGACGAGCCTTTCCGCCTTGAACGGAACAGAACGGCGGGAACGCACTTTGCAAGAGAGAAATGACATCGAAGCGGGTGCCCGACCCACGGGTCGCCGCGCGTCGATGGAACGCTTCTTGAGCCTTCGTGGGCCAACATCGGTGGCGGCCCCACGCCACAGCCTGAGGTTCTGCGCGCCCTCACCGCCTCGCCTCGTCCCGCCTCGTCTCGCCTCGTCCCGCCTCGTCCCGCCTCGTTCTCATTTCTCTGACCTCCGACTCGAACCTTGTCAAAGCGAACTTTCGCGTCCCCCGGCGCATCCAAGGTCTGGGCCCCCCGCGTTCATCGCGCGCTCCGATGGGCCTCGCTCTGACGCCCGACCGCTCGCAGCCAAAGAAGGAAACCTCATGAGCAAGCGCAAGAGCACCGCCGCCGCACACGCCCCCGCCAAGGCGCCCGCGCCGCTCGCTGCGCTGGCTGACGACGAGCGCGACGAACGCGACGAACGCGACGAACGCGACGAACGCGAGGAAGAGGAGATCGCTTCGCCCGAGGGCGCCGCCGCGGAAGACGAATACGAGGTCGAGACCGAGGCCGAGCCCGCCGGCATCGAGCTGGACGGCGACGTGGATACGAACCGCTCCCCGCCGCCGAAGGAGAAGGCCGAGGAGGGCGGCGGCGACTCCATGCTCGCGCGCTACTTCCGGGAAATGGCGACGCACAACGTCATGGGCCCCGACGACGAGCTCCAGACCGCCATCGAGGTCGAGCAGGCCGAGGTCGACCACTGGGTGGCCATCTTCGCGCACCTGCCGTCGGCGACGCTCGCCCTCGACTCGCTCGAGGCGGACCTCCCCACGGGCGAGGAGGCGCTCGAGCTCCCGCAGCTCACCGAGCTCCGCAAGCTCCTCAAGCTCTTTCAGAAGTCGGGGAAGCTGTCGAAGGATAGCGAGAAGAAGTGGGCCAGCAAGTCGGCGGCGCTGGCACGCGCCATCCGCCTCGCCGACAGCGATCGCCTCTGGATCCTGAACGCCGAGACCGTCGTTCGAGGCGCGGGGGAGGCCCCCGCCGAGCGCGAAGAGGATCGCGAGGAGGAAGGCGTGGCCGTCGTGCCCGACTCCCAGGTCTCGCTCGCCGCGAGGGTGCCGGCATCTCCCCAGTACAAGAAGGCGCTCGCGCTGATCTCGGCGGCCAGCGCGCACTCGAAGACGGTGAAGAACAAGTTCGTGAAGGCGAACCTGCGCCTCGTCGTCTCGATCGCGCGCCGCTACAACCGCGGACGCCTGCCGCTCATCGACCTCATCCAGGAGGGCAACATTGGCCTCATGAAGGCGGTCGAGCGCTTCGATCACACGCGCGGCTACCGCTTCTCTACCTACGCCTCGTGGTGGATTCGGCACGCGATCAGCCGCGCGCTGGCCGACAAGGGGCGCGCCGTGCGAATCCCCGTCCACATGCTGGACACCCACAACCGGGTGGCGCGCGCCACGCAGGCCATCATCGCCCGGGTGGGGCGAGAGCCCACCCTCGCCGAGCTCGAGCGCGAGACGGGCATTCCGCAGGAGAAGCTCGACAAGGTGAAGGGATCCTGGGCCGAGACCCCGTTCTCACTCGACCGCCCAGTCGGCGACGAAGACGGCCGGAAGTTCATCGATTTCCTGCAGGACGAGAACATGATCTCGCCCTACGAGAACCTCGTGTCCCAGAAGTGGAGCGAGGAGGTGCGGCGCCTGCTCTCCACGCTCACGCCGATCGAGTCGCGCATCATCCGGTGGCGCTTCGGTCTCGACGACGAGGACGAGCTCACGCTGAAGGAGATCGGGGACAAGTACAACCTCTCGAGAGAGCGCATCCGGCAGCTGCAGGAGCAGGCCCTCGGGAAGATCCGCAAGCACATGCGCGACTGACTTGGGTCGCGGCGCCGGCGCGCGACGAGCCGACGGGCAGCCCCAGGGAGGCGCCGCAAGCGACGCTCATTGGGTCGCGTGCTCCTCCGCGGTTCAGTGGCCCCAGAGCCGGTCGTGGAGCTGCTCGACGAGCTCGTCTGCTGCCGACCGCGCCGCCCCGCCGCGCCCGGAGACCTTGTTGAACATGATCGAGAACGCGAGCGGGTTCTTGCCGGGGGGGGCGAGCACGTAGCCGGAGAGCGCGATGACGTCGTCGAGCGTGCCGGTCTTGGCGCGGATCGCGTGGTGCTTCTGGCGCGTGCGGAAGCGCTTGTGGAGGGTGCCGTCGACCCCGCCCACCGAGAGCTGCGCGACGAACTCCGCGCGTCGCGAGGGGTCTTGCCAGGCGTCGCGGAGCACGAGCGCCACGCCGTGCGCGGTGACCCGGTTCGCGTCGAAGAGGCCGGAGCCGTTCTTGATGACCGTGCCGGGCTCGAGCATTTGCCCTTGTTCGAGCCACTTCGTGACCACCGCGGCCGCGTCGGCGCTCTTCGCGGGGCGCCCCTTGCGTTCGCCGCCGAGGGTCTTGAAGACCATCTCGGCGTAGAAATTGTCGCTCTGCTTGCCGAGCGCGTAGAGCAGCGTCGACAGCGGCGCCGACTCGTGGCGCGCGAGCACGGTGGCTTTGGGCGACCCGCTGCCGAGCTTCACCTCGCCCGTGACCTTCACGCCGCGCTCCTCGAGGAGCGCCTTCAGCGCGTAGCCGGCCAGGAGCGTCGGGTCCTCGACGCGGCGCACGTACCGTACGAGGCGCGCGTTCTCGGCGACCGCGCCGGACAGCTTGGCGGAGAGGCGCTTGCCGCTGCCGGCGAGGGCGAGGCCGACGGTGTCCGCCCCTGAGCCGCGGGTCTTGATGGCGCCCTCGGAGTCGACGAACCCCGGGGGGTCGAAGGTGGCGATGGCGTTTTGTCCGTCGGACGTGGGGCGCACCGAGAGCGTGACGGTGTTCTCGTTCACCGCGACCGCGCTCACCGGCGCGCGGAAGTACGCCCACTCGTTCGGCTGTTGCTCGAACGCGGGCGGCGTCGTCTCGCCGTCGAAGAAGCGCTGATCGACCACGATGTCGCCGTCGACGCGGCGCGCGCCATGCGCGACGAGCTGGCGGACGAGGCCGTAGAGGTCCTCGGTGGTGAGCGACGGATCGCCGTTGCCACGGAGAACGAGCGGGCCGTCCACCGCGGCGCCTTTCAGCGCCCCGGTCAGCGTGGTGTGGTAGCGAAACGATCCGTGCAAGAGCGAGAGCGCCGCGGCCGCCGTGAAGACCTTCGCGTTCGACGCGGGGTTCAGCGCGACGTGCTCCCCGTAGGAGGCGAGCACCGCGCCCGTGCCGAGGTCCATCACCTCGACGCCGATCTTCGCGTCGCGGAGGGTGCGGTCCTTCACGAGGGCGTGGACCGCGGCCACCATCTCGGGGGCAGCGCCCTTGACGGCGAGCGACGCCACGGCGGGCTCCGGGGCAGCCGCCGGGGGGTCCGACGAGGCGTCTCTCGCGACGAGGGCCACGATGGCCAAGACTCCAAAGGCGACGCGGCGCATGACGGGTCGTTTACGCCGCCTCGCCCCGCTTGGAAAGCCGCAACGCGCGCCCTCGGCCTGGCTGGCCTGCTCGGAGTCATTGCAGGATGCACGCGTCCGAGTGACGACCCGGGCAGACCCCTCGAGGTCCTGACGACCACCGCCGCCGAGACGCTCGATCCTCGGTACTCGACCGACGCGGTGGGCCTGAGGGCCACCCGCCTCGTGCACGCGGGCCTGTTCGGCATCGATCGAACCACGCTCGCGCCCTACCCGCTCGTGGCCAAGAGCTACCGCTTCGAGGGCCCGAGAGAGCTCCACGTGACGCTCCGCTCGGGCGTGACGTTCCACGGCGGCAAGGCGCTCGACTCGACCGACGTGGTCGCCACGCTCGCCGCCTTCGCGGATCTCAAAGTGGGCTCGCGCCACGCACGCGTGGTGAGCGCGATCGCCCGCGCCGAGCCCGAGGGCCCGCTGGGGGTGAAGATCGTCCTTTCGCGGCCCCACGCCACGCTGCTCACCGACCTGGAACTGCCCATATTGCGCGCCGACCAGGCCGCGGCGCCGCCGGCGCCGGACGGAACACTCGACGGCCTCGGGCCGTTCGAGATCACGAGGGCCGCCGGGGGCGTGATCGATCTCTCCCCTCGCGCGACCGGCGTGTTCCCCGCGCCGAAGCACGCCCTGACGCTGCGCGCCGTGCGCGACGAGAACGCGCGGGCGCTGCGGCTCCACGCCGGGCGCGCGGACCTCGTGCAGAACGGGTTCTCGCCCACGCTGCTGCCTAGCTTCGACCGCGCGGGGCTCCAGGTCGTCGCCCGCCCGAGCGCGAGCCTCACGTACCTCGTGCCGCGCTGCGATCGGGGAATCATGCAAGATGCACGCGTTCGGCGCGCCGTCTCGCTCGCGGTCGATCGGTCGATGCTCGCGCGGACGCTCTTCGCGGGACACGCCACGCCCGCGTCCACGCTCCTCCCGCCGGGTCACTGGGCGCGGCCGCACGTGCCGGAGGCCGGGCCGCGCGACGTGGAGGGGGCGCGCCAGCTCGTGCGCGAGGCGGGGGCCATGGGGGCCCGCGTGTCGCTGCTCGTGTCGACCGACCGCGCGCGCAAGCTCATGGCGCGGATCCTCGCGGCGGCGCTGGAGGAGGTGGGCCTCCTCGTCGAGACGACCTCGCTCGAGCTCGGCACGATGCTCGGGCGGCTCGGGAGCGGAGACTTCGAGCTGGCGATGCTCCAGCTGCCCGAGGTGATCGAGCCGAACGTGCTGCGCGTGTTCCTGCACGGCGACTTCGTGCCGCCGGCGGGCTCGAACCGCGGCCGCGTGCGGAGCGCGCGGCTCGACGCGCTCCTCGACGCGGGCGACGCGCAGCGCGACGACGACGCCCGCCGAGCGCTCTACGCCGAGGTGGAGACGCTCGTGCGGGAAGAGGCGCTGTGGATCCCGCTCGTGCACGAGGATCACGTCGCCGTGGTCTCGCCGCGCGCGAGCGCCTACGCGCCCGACCGCGACGGCCGCTGGGGCGGGCTGTTCGACCTGCCGTGACGGTGGCCCAACCTCAAGGCATCCAAATTCCAGGAGGATCGGGATCCCAGAGCGTGGCTCCTGGGCCCGCGTACACGACCAGGTCGAAGCCGGCGCGCCGGGCGTCCTCGCGGGCGGCGAGCGCTTCGGCCCGGCCGGGCAAGACGAGGCCGATCCGCGTCAGGGTGAGAGCGCCTGGCAGACGACGTGAGGCGGCCGCCTCGCGCGGTCGCTCCCACCCAGCCTGCTCTGGACGGTGCGGCCCATTTCATCGGCCTCGGGGCACCCGGACTAGGGCGCCCAACCGCTTGATGACCGAGGAGTCTCGCCGCGTCGCGGGCCGTGCGAGGCGCGACGACGAGTCCTACGGCTACTAGGCGAGGCGGAGCCACGACGCACGGCGACGTAAATCGGCGAAAAACCGACCGAATCGAGCGGTTCGGCGCTCTAGCTCGACGCGAGCTTCTGCTCGCGCTCGATGCTCTCGAAGAGCGCGCGGAAGTTGCCGTAGCCGAAGCCCTCGTCGCCAGCGCGCTGGATGATCTCGTAGAAGAACGGGCCCGCGCGGTTCTCGTCGTACATGGCCGCGGCCTCACGCATGAAGATCTGCAGCATGTACTTGTCGTGCGCGCCGTCGACGAGGATCTGAAGGCGCTCGAGCTCGGCGAGCTCCGCCGCGACGTTCGTGATGCCAAGCTTGGCGAGACGCTCGGGCAAATGCGTGTAGTATGCAGGGTGGGTCGGCATGAACTCGACCTCGCGGCGCTTGAGCTCCTCGACCGACCAGAGAATGTTGGTGACGGCGAACGCGATGTGCTGCACCCCGTTTCCGCCGTTGTCCTCGACGAACTTCGCGATCTGCGAGGCGCGAAAGAACGGGCGCAGAGGCTCGTTGGTGGCGAACTTCACGCCGCTCCCGGGGTCCCACATGACGATCGACTTCAGGCCCGAGCCCGACGCGCGCTCGGACGCCACGTCCTTGGTGTGGAAGCTCACGTCCCAGAACGGCTCGAAGCCGAGCACCTCGCGGTACCAGGCGATGATGGGCTGCATCGTGAGCCCGTTGGAGGTCACGTGGTCGATGCCGCGGATGCCGTACATGTTGGCGGGCTCGCTCGCGTTGCCGGCGCCCACGTCCACGAACCCGGGCGCGAACCCGGCGTACCCGTCCCGCTGAACGAAGCGGAAGGCGACGTCCCCCAGAGGCGTCGCGATCTCCACCGAGCGGTACCGACCGCCCGACGCGTCGGTCGCCTCCACGGGATCGGCCAGGAAGGTGCCGCCGACCTCGTCGAGCGTGGCCATGGTGCGATCGAGGTCCTTCACGCGGAAGCTGAGGCTCATGACCCCGGCCGGGTGTCGCTTCAAGAAGCGCGCGGCCTTCGAGCTCTGCGAGAGCGGGGTCGAGACACACACACGCGCGCCGCCGGCGCCGAACACCACCGACTGCTGCCCGCTGCGCGAGACGAGCTCGTCGCCCGCCCGCGCGACCTCCTTGAAGTCGAGGCGATCGGCGTAAAATTGGCGCGAGCGCTCCATGTTCTCCACGACGAAGTGGAAGGAGTCGTACCCGATGATCCCAAGGCGGCTGGGCCGCGGCTCCGCGCTCGTTTCCATGGCGGCGACCATGCCACAACGGCCGCGCGAGCGCAGCAGCGCTCGCAGCTCGCGCCACGGGAGTGACCCTGGATGGCGCGGGGCTCGCGCGGGGGTTCCGCCGCTCCACGAGCCTCGCGACATGGGCGCCCAGACCTTGGCTGCGGGACTAGCACTACTGCGAGAGGTTCCCTCTCGCTACGCAGTTCGCTGCGCGAACGGCAGTCGTGCTAGCCCTGTCCCGTAGGGGGCGCGGCGCCCCCTCTCGGCCACAAAGCTGGCCGCTTCACCCCTCCGGCTTGTCCGCTCCCGCGGCCAACTACCACCCCTGCGAGAATGAAGTCTCGCAGGTGTGCTAGAGCGCCGAACCGCTTGATGACCGAGGATTTCGCCGAGTTGCGAGCCGTGCGAGGCGCGACGACGAGTCCTACTGCTGCCAGGCGAGGAGGAGCAACGAAGTACGGCGACGTAAATCGGCGAAAAGCCGACCGAATCATGCGGTTCGGCGCTCTAGTTGCGGACCTGGCAGCGCTCGATGCAGCTCGCGAGCGAGGAGCACCCGGCGTTGCCCGCGCAGGCCTGGGCCTGGGCGCAGCACGAGCGGGACAGGCAGCGATCGCGCTCGACCAGCCCGTAGGTGATCTGCCCCGCTCCCGAGCCGACGGCGCCGCAGCTCTTCGTCGTCGTGTCGTCGTCGGCCTCGTCGCCGTAGCACTGCTCGACGTTGCAGTCGTCGAGGTCTTGAAGGAGCTGCGCGGCCGGCCCGGTCGAACCGAAGTCGACCGCGCACTGCGAGGCGCACACCTCGTCGGCGTTGTAAGGCGCCTGCTCCTCGGGGGAGATCGGTGTCACCGACTCGCCCTCGTTCAGGACCGTCGAGGTGGGCGCGGTGGTCGGCGCTGGGCCGCCGCCCACGACTCCGCCGCCACCGGAGGGGTCGGAGGAGCACGCGAACGCCGCGGCGGCGAGCGCGGCGGCGAGCGCGACGGCGATCAAGGTGCGCTTGCTCTTCATGAGGCTCGAGGCTCGCTGGTTCATCGGCATTGCGGCACCGCCCCCTGCAGGGTCGCCTGGCGGCTCTGCCCGGAGAACACACACTTCTTCCCGGTCGCACATTGGTAGCCGCCCGAGATGTTCTGGTCGCGGCAGCTGAAGGCGCTAAAGTCTTTGATTTCGCTGCAGTACCAGCCGTCGGCGCGGCCCGCGCAGCTGTCCTTGGAGCAGCCCGACCCCGGCTCGGAGCCGGCCCGCACGGGGATGAACACGTCGGGGATGCCGCACTTCCGCGAGGTCTTCACGCGGCCGCAGAAGTCGCTGCACGCGCGGCCGCCGTCGTCGATCACCACCTCGATGTGGCCGTGCGACTTGCTGTAGCCGCACTCGCCGCGACCCCACACGATGATGGAGCCCTTGGGCGGGGCCTCGCCCGCCTTGAGCTTCACCTCGGCGAAGCCGAGCCGGCGCAGCGCGGCGGGGTTCTTCCGGGCCCAGGTGGTGAACATGTAGGCGCTGCCCGCGTAGCGCCCGCCGGAGGCGACCTCGCCGGGCACGTCGTAGCCCGCGCTCGTGAGGTGCTTCTTCACGTACGAGTAGCACCGCTTCTGCGAGCGCTGCCCGTCGCGCTTGGCGCCGGCCGCGGCCATGCGCCCGGCCGCCGTGGGGTCGTAGCCCTCGCAGGCGAGCTCGGCGGGCGAGAGGTCGGACGAGACCTCACCGACGCCGGAGATGTCGGGCGCGTCGGGCGCGGCGGCGCAAGCGACGAGCGTGGCGGCCACCATCAGCGGCGCGAAGACGCCGGCGGGGCGGAGAGGAACGTCTCGCATATCGACATAGAAACGCTTGGCTTTCGGGCGCGCAAGCGCCATCGCTCGCGCGCCGGCGGATCGGTGCGCGGATGTGCGTTGCCGCGAGCACACGCTCGCTCGCGCCGCGCGGTCCTCGTTCTACGCAACGATTGCGCGCGGAGCGAGGCGCTGTTTTGGCTACTTGAAGCTAGGAACGCTGCGGTAACCTGCTCGCCATGGATCAGCTCCTTCGTCGTTGGTCGGTCTGCTCGCTCTTGGCTGGTGCGGTCGCGCTCGGCGCGTCGACCGCCCACGCACAGAACTCGGACCGGGGGCCAGGCTTCGTGCAAGGCAACGTCTTGGGCTTCGCGACGTCGCTCTCTGGTGGCGTCGGAACCGCCTACCCGATGGAGTTCTCCGGGGGCTACCACCTCGGCACGAACGCCCACGAGGGCGGGGTCATCGGCGGCGCGCAGAAGCTCTTCTTCGCGGGCGGCGGCGTGCTCGCGGCGACCGTGTTCCGCGGCGGGTACGACATCGCCGTCCCGATTCAGGAGATGGAGCTCACGATCGCGCCCTACGGGTATGCCGGCGTCGCCTATGGCGGCGGCTTCACCGGCGCGCACTTCGGGTTCGGCGGCGAGGGGCGGTTCTTCCCGCTGAAGCAGGGTCCCGGGAAGGGGTTCTTCGCCGTCGGGCGCCCGTTCGAGATCGGCTTCATCGCCGCAGGTAGCGGGGTCGCTGTAATCTACACGTTCTCGCTCGGCGCCGGCTTCGCGTTCTGACGCGGGCGCGAGGTTCCTCGCAACACCGGCCCGGGTATGGTATCCGGCCCTTCCGAAGGACGTCGGCCGCGCGCGCGCGCTTTCGGCCTGGGCCCCGGCGAGGACCCCTGGCCCGCGCCCCGCGCGGCCGCCCACGAAGTACGTGTTCGTCACCGGGGGGGTCGTGTCCTCGATCGGGAAGGGCCTCGCGTCGGCCTCCGTGGGCGCGCTGCTCGAGGCCCGCGGCCTTCGGGTGACCCACGTGAAGCTCGACCCGTACATCAACGTCGACCCGGGCACGATGAGCCCCACGCAGCACGGCGAGGTGTTCGTCACCGACGACGGCGCCGAGACCGATCTCGACCTCGGTCACTACGAGCGGTTCACCACCGCGCGCATGACCCGGAAGAACAACTTCACCACCGGGCGCATTTACGAGGCGGTCATCCAGAAGGAGCGCCGCGGCGAGTACCTCGGCGGGACGGTGCAGGTCATCCCGCACATCACCGACGAGATCAAGGCCCGGGTCCGGGAGGCCACCGAAGGCGTCGACATCGCCATCGTCGAGATCGGCGGCACCGTGGGCGACATCGAGTCGCTCCCGTTCCTCGAGGCCGTCCGGCAGCTCAAGCTCGAGGCCGGCCCACAGAACGCGCTGAGCCTCCACGTCACGCTGCTGCCGTACATCGAGACCGCCGGCGAAATCAAGACGAAGCCCACGCAGCACTCCGTGAAGGAGATGCGAGAGATCGGCATCCAGCCCGACATCCTCCTGTGCCGCACCAAGACGCCCATCTCCCGCTCCACGCGCGAGAAGATCGCGCTCTTCACGAACGTGCCGGTGCAGGCGGTCATCACCGGAATCGATGTAAGCTGCATCTATGAGCTCCCCCTCGCGCTGCACGCCGAGGGCCTCGACGAGCTCGTGGTCGAGCGGCTCAACATCTGGACACGCCAGCCGGACGTGAGCCCGTGGCGCCGCATCGTCGAGCGCTTCATCCGCCCGACCCGCGGCCTCGTCCGCGTGGGTGTGGTGGGCAAGTACGTGAACCTCCGCGACGCCTACAAGTCGCTCCACGAGGCGCTGGTGCACGCCGGCCTCGAGAACGACTGCAAGCTCGACCTCGAGTACATCGACTCCGAGGAGATCGAGCGCGAGGGCACGACGGGGCGGCTCGACCACCTCGACGCGGTGCTCGTCCCCGGCGGCTTCGGCGATCGCGGGATCGAGGGAAAAATCCAGGCGATCCGCTACGCGCGCGAGACCAAGATCCCCTTCTTCGGCATCTGCCTCGGCATGCAGCTCGCCGTGGTGGAGTACGCGCGCAACGTCGCCGATCTCCAAGGCGCGAACTCGAGCGAGTTCGACCAAGGCTGCGCGCACGCGGTGGTCGACCTCATGCCCGACCAGCGCGACAAACGCGACAAGGGCGCCACCATGCGGCTGGGCGCGTTCCCCTGCAAGCTCACCGCGGGGTCGGTCGCCGCGCAGGCCTACGGCGCGACCGAGATCTCCGAGCGCCACCGGCACCGCTACGAGTTCGCGAACGAGTACCGCGACCACCTCGTCGCCGCCGGGCTCATTCTCTCGGGCACCTCGCCCGACGGGAAGCTCGTCGAGGTCGTCGAGCTGAAGGACCACCCACACTTCCTCGGCTGCCAGTTCCACCCCGAGTTCAAGAGCCGCCCGACCGCGGCTCACCCGCTCTTCGCGCGGTTCGTGCGCGCGGCGCTCCAGCGCAAAGAGGCGCGGGCCCGGGGCGAGCTCCGGCCGAGCGAAGTGCGCCTGCCCACGGTCAACTGACTGCGAGACTTCGTTCTCGCAGTGGTAGTTCTCGCGGACGGGTAACCCGCCGGTGGGTGTCCTCACCGACCTGCAGTGCACCCAGTAGTTCGTGGGCCAACGGCTCTGGCCGACCAAGCTCGTCCACCTGGGTCAGCCGAATAGAGCGCGCGGTGCTCACGTTCAACTTGCCCAGGCATGTCGTCCACGAGGACGGCGACCTGCCGCTCAACGGCGACCCCGCGGCGTGTCTCCCCTCACAGCGGGGATCCCCTCGTCGCGGTCGTAGGCTCGGCCGACAGGTCGATGCCTGCGACCTCGGCGAGCGGCCGGCCGACGCGCTGCGACCGCTGCAGCTGAGCGTAACGCCAGTACGTGTACACTACAGGGATGAGCTCGAGCGTGAGGAACGCGCTCGAGAGGAGGCCCCCGACCATGGGCGCCGCGATGCGCTTCATCACGTCGGCCCCGCTTCCAGTGGCCCAGAGGAGCGGCACGAGGCCGATGAGCATGGTCGCGACGGTCATCACCTTCGGGCGCACCCTCAGCACGGTGCCCTCGGTGTGGGCGTGGATGATGTCCTCGAGGTCGCGGATCTTGCCTGCGCGGAGGCGCCGTACGAACGCGTGATCGATGTACACGATCATCACCACGCCGGTCTGCGCGGCGAGGCCGACGAGCGCGATGACCCCCACGAGCACCGCGGTCGAGACGCGGTAGTCGAGCAGGTAGAGTAGCCACACGCTGCCGACGAGCGCGAAGGGGATCGAGAGAAAGACGATGAACACCTCCGTGAGGTTCTTGAACTGGAGATACAGCAGCACGGCCACGGCGAGCAGCGACAGCGGGATGAGAAAGGTCATCCGCTCGCGCATCTGCTCCATGAGCTCGTATTCGCCCGTCCAGCGAAGGTAGGTGCCCGGCGCGAGTCGCACGGCGCCCTTGGCCTGCGCGGCGGCGACGGCGGCCTTCGCGTCGGCCACGTAGCCGCCGAGATCCCGCGACGGCTCCACGTCGACGTACACATACCCCACGAGCAGGCCGGCCTCGTCACGGAGCATGGGAGGGCCCTCGGTGACCACGACGTCGGCGACCTCGCCGAGCGCCACCGAGCGACCGGCCTCGCCCGCCGCCTGCGCCAGCGGAACCAGCGGCACCAGCACCTGCCGGAGCTTGTCGGGAGTGCTGCGAAAGTCCTCCTGATACCGCACGTTCACCGAGAACCGACGCCGCCCCTCGACCGTGGTGCTCACCGCCTCGCCGCCTATCGCGCTCGAGACGATGTCGTTCAGGTCGGCGACTCGAAGCCCGTAGCGCGCGAGCGCCTCGCGCTTTGGCACCACGTCGACGTAGACCCCCCCGAGCGAGCGCTCGTAGAGCACGCTCCGGCTCCCGCGCACCCCACGCAGCACCGCCTCGAGGTCGGCCCCTGCGCGCTCGATCGACGCGAGATCGTGGCCAAATACCTTCACGCCCACGGGCGTGCGCACGCCGGTCGTCAGCATGTCGACGCGGGTCTTGATGGGCATGGTGAACGCGTTCGTGAACCCGGGCATTCGGAGGGCGGCGTTCATCTTGGCGATGAGCTCGTCCCAGGTCTCGGGGCGCTCCTCGGGCCAGATCGCGCGCAGCGGGCCCCCCAAGGCGGCGGGCGCGCGCCCCGTGTGCCACCGCCGCTCGCGCACCCTCGGCCACTCTCCCTGGGGGCGGAGCTGCACGACGGTCTCCACCATGGAGAGCGGCGCGGGGTCGGTGGGAGACTCGGCCCGCCCGGCCTTGCCGAACACCGACTTGACCTCGGGGAACGCCGCGAGCACGCGGTCTTGCCGCTGGAGCTGCCGCTTGGCCTCCTCGATCGAGAGGCCCGGCAGGGTGGTGGGCATGTACAGCACGTCCCCCTCGTTCAGCGCCGGCATGAACTCGGTGCCGAGGCGGAGGAGCGGCGGCACGGCGGAGACCACGGCGAAGAGGCCTATCGCGAGGGTGGTCTTCGGGCGGCGCAGCGCGACGTACACGAACGGCCGATACACGGCCATGATCGCGCGCGACACGGGGTGGCGCTCCTCGCGCGGGATCTCGCCGCGCACCAGGAGATCGCGGAGCGCCGGGGCCAGCGTGATGCTCACGAGGGCGGCGGCGAGCATGACGAACGTCTTTGTGTACGCGAGCGGCTTGAAGAGGCGACCGGCCTGGCCGTTCAGGCCGAAGACGGGGATGAACGAGAGCGCGATGATGACGAGGGAGAAGAAGATGGCGGGCGTCACCTCCTTCGCGGCCTGGTTGAGCAGGGCCCTGCGGCCCGCCTCGTCGAGGCCGGGCGGCGCCCCCTCGAGCTTCTTGTGGCACGCCTCGATCATCACGATCTCGGCGTCCACCGTGGCGCCGATCGCGATGGCGATCCCGCCGAGGCTCATGATGGTGGCCGGTATGCCCAGCGCGCGCATGGGGATGAACGCCAGCAGCACGGCGATAGGCAAGCTGATGATCGGGAGGAGCGCGCTGCGGAAGTGGAGGAGGAAGAGCACGATCACGAGGCTCACGGTGACCGCCTCCTCGAGCAGCGCGGTCTTCAGGGTCTTGATGGCCCGCTCGATGAGCGACGAGCGATCGTAGACCGGCACCACCTCGACGCCGGCCGGCAGGGCCGACCCGAGCTCGACTGTGCGGGTCTTCACACGCTCGATGACCTGGAGGGCGTTCTCGCCGTGCCGCGCCATCACGATCGCGCCCACGGTCTCGCCCTTCCCGTCGAGGTCGGCCACGCCGCGCCGGAGATCGGCGCCGAAGCGCACCTCCCCGACGTCGCCCACGCGCACGGGCGCGCCGCCCGGCCCGCTGCGAATCGCGATCTCCGAGAGCTGGGCGAGGTTCTCCAGATAGCCACGTCCGCGCACGAAGTACTCGCGGCCGCTCATCTCGAGGAGCCTGCCCCCCACCTCGCCGTTCGATCGGCGCACCGCGTCGGCGACGTCGCCCACGCCGAGGCCGTAGGCGCGCAGCTTCTCCGGGTCGAGGGTGACCTGGTATTGCCGCTCGTACCCGCCGACGGTCGCCACCTGCGCGACGCCGGGCACGCTCTCGAGGGCGTAACGGAGCGTGTAGTCCTGCAACGTGCGCAGCTCGGCGAGGTCGTGCTTGCCCGTTTTGTCGACCAGCGCGTACTCGTACACCCAGCCGATGCCGGTGGCGTCCGGGCCGAGCACGGGCGCCACCTCGGCGGGGAGCTTCGCCTGAATGCCGCTCATGGTTTCGAGCACCCGCGAGCGCGCCCAGTACACGTCAGTGCCCTCCTCGAAGAGCACATGGACAAACGACATGCCGAACATCGAGTAGCCGCGCACCGCCGTCACGCGGGGCGCCGCGAGCAGCGAGCTCGAGATGGGGTAGGTGATCTGGTCCTCGACGAGGGTGGGCGAGCGCCCCTTCCACTCGGTGAAGACGATGACCTGCGGATCGGAGAGATCCGGGATGGCGTCGAGCTCCACGCCCTTCGCGGAGGCGTACGCGAGGGTCACGACCGCGACGTAGAGCGTGAGCACGAACCAGCGATACTTCGCGGAGAGCTCGATGATTCGGCCGATCATCGGGTATCCCCACGTGCGGGCCCCGCGTCGCCGGCGGCCGCGGCGGCGCGAGGAGGCCCGGTTAGCGCGGCGCGGAGGCGGCTCTCCGAGTCGATGAGGAACGTCGCGCCCGACACGACCCGCTCACCCGCGACCACCCCCGACGCGAGGATGACGCGGTCGCCCTCGGAGCCCGCCACGACGACCGCGCGCGGCGTGAAGCGCCCTTCGGGCTCGGTCACGAAGACGTACGTGGCGCCCCCCGTGTCGACGATCGCGTCGCGCGGCGCCGTGAGCGCGCGGCGCGGCGGCGCGCTGATCTCGAGCGTGCCGTATTCGCCCGGTACGTAGACCCGGCCGCCCTTGTTGGGTATCTGCATGCGCACTCGGCGCGTGCGGGCGTCGGCGTTGACCAGAGGATAGAGCAGATCAATCTTCCCGGCGACGGCGTCGGCCCGGTGGCCCGTGGGTACGAAGCGCGCCGCGGCGCCGACGGGGACGCGCTGGAGATCGTGCGAGAGCACCTCGCCGAGCACGTACACACGAGAGAGGTCCTGGATCTCGAAGAGGGCTGCGCTCGGCGTCACGTACGAGCCGAGGACGACCCCCTTCTTGGCCACGAAGCCGGCGCGAGGCGCGACCACGACGACCGCGCGCATGGCCTCGCCCTTCTGGAGCACGCGCTCGATGTCGGCGCGGGTCATCCCCAAGAGCTCGAGCTTCACGCGGGCCGCGCTCGGGGTCGACGCGTCGGGGCCAGCGCCAGCCCACGCGCGGGCGGCGAGGAGCTCCTGCTGTGCCTGGAGCAGCTCGGGGCTGTAGACCGAGGCGAGGGGCTGCCCCGCGGCGACCATGACACCGGTCTCGGAGACGTGCAGGGCCTCCACGAAGCCGGCCGTGCGCACGTGCACCTCCGAGGCTCCCTGGTCGGGCGCCTCGACGGTCGCGGTCACGCGCAGCGCCCCGGTGAGCTCGCGCTCCTCCACGAGCGAAGTTCGGACTCCGATGGATTGGATACGATCGAGCGAGAGCTTCAGGGCGGCCGTGCCCGGCGGCGGGAGGGCCGACTCGGCGCCAGCGGCGGGCGACGGGGCGACCGCCTCAGGAGGAATGGGCTCGAGCTTCATCTTGCAGAGCGGGCAGCGACCCTGCGTCGCCGAGCGCACCTCGTGGTCCATCGGGCACCAGTAGGCGAGGGGCCCGCCGTCATCGAGGACCACGAGGGCCTTGCCTGGCGCGGCCGCGTGCACGTGGAAGGTGGCGGCGTCGCTCACTGTGCGCTCCTCGGAGATGCGCTCGAGGTCCATATGGCAAATGGGGCACTCGCCCGGCTCGGCGGAGACGATCTCGGGGTGCATCGGGCACTGGTACTTCGGCGCCTCGGCGACGGCCGCGCGCGGCGAGAGCCGGTCGGCCCCGAAGGACGCCCACGTCGTGACGGCGAGCGCGGCGCTGAAGAGCACGAGCGCCCACCGAAGAATGCCTATCGCGCGGGCAAACCTGGGAGGAGGCTCGGGCCCCTCGGGCAGCTCGCCGTCGGACTCGCGCAGGGCGGGCTCAGCGGACATGGCTGGCTCCTCCGTCGCCGGAGTCGGCTGGAGCGCCAACGAGGCGCCGGCGCGGCACCGCGGCGCCTACCGCGGCGTCGAGCTCGGCGAGCGCGTGGTCGAGCGTCGCGCGCGCCTCCACGAGCGAGGTCTCGACATCCACCACGACGCGCTCCGCGTAAAGCATCGCGAGGGCGTCGGCTCGCCCGGCCTCGTAGCCGGCCCGAGCGACGTCGAGCGCCCGACGGCTGGCCGGGACGGCGCGTTCCCGCAGCGCCACGAGCCGCAGCGCGGCCGCGCGTACGGTCGCCTCGGCGGTGGCGACTTCAGCCTCGACGGGGCGAATCGCACCCGCGACCTCGCGCTCGCCGGCCCGCGCGGCCTCGCGCGCGGCGTCGCGCCGAGCGCTCGCCTCACCCCACAGCCACGGGAGCGACATGCCCGCGTTGAACCCGTAGCCGTGGCGCCCCTCGCCCACCGGCGCGAAGTAGAGCGCCGCCACCTTGAACGACGGCACGGTCGCCTCGATCTTCGCGGCGCGCGCGTCCTCCGCGAGGGCGGCGCGCTGGGCGGCGGTGGCGCGGAGCACCGGGCGGTACGCTTTGGCCTTCTCGAGCGCGGTCTTCGCGTCCCACGCGGACGTCTCGGCCTCCACGATGAGCGGCGGGCCGAGCGGGCCGAGCGTAGGCCGGCCGAGCAGGGCGTTGATCCGACCGCGCCCCGCGGCGACTCGGGTGCCGTCCGTCACGACGTCTGCCAGCATCCGCGCGAGCTCGACCTCGGCCTGCGCGACGTCCACGAGCGAGCCTCCGCCGGCGTGGCGCGCGCGGGCGAGCGCCAACGTCCGCTCCGCGAGCGCTCGGTGCTCCCCGTGGACGCGGTGCCGCGAGGTCGACTCCACGTAGTCGGCGAAGGCGTGGTCGAGCTCGCGCCGGCGCTGCCGCGCGACCTCCGCGCCGTTCGCGCGCTCTCCCGTCGAGCGCAAGGTCGCGGCCCGCTCCTTGGCGCCGAGCGAGCCGGGCGCCGGGAACCCCTGCTCGACGCCGAGCATGAGCATGTTCGCGTCGCCGAGCGCGTAGGGCCTCGCGAGCGGGACCGACCACAGCTGCGCCATCACGGCGGGGGCCGGGAGGCTCCCTTGAGCCTGGGCGCCGCGCTCGAGTGCGACGGCGCGCTGCTCCGCGGCCTGCACCTCGGGGTGGGAGCGGGCGAGCTCTGCGAGGAGCCCTTCGCGCGTGACTGGCGCGAGGCCGCCCTCCGCCCATGCGGGCGGCGCGGTGAACGTGAGCACGAACGTGGCGACCAGCGCCGCGCAGACGCGGCGGGGGGACGTGGGATCCATAGGCTCCTTCGAGGCGGCGAGATCAAGCGACGCGCCGGCGGCGCGTGACGTGCTTCGTCGTGAGGGCGCGGGCTCGCGACCTCTCGAGGAGGGGCTCAGAGAACGTAGACGTTTAGGAGCGCGCGACGCCTACTCGCCGAGGGCGGGCCATCGCGTGCAGACTGCACGGACCGTGGCGCGAGGGCGAGCGGCTCGGCGGGCGCCTCGACGTGGCGCGTGGCAGGGGGCTCGGCGGCGAGCGGAGCCACGGCCGCGTGGGCGTCGGCGCCTGGAGCGCTCGCGGGCAGGTGGGAGAGCCGCGCGCCGCTGCAGCACGGCTCTTCACGCAGCGCCGCGCCTTGCTCGGGCTCGGACTCCACGCCTTCGCCTTCGTGCCCATGCCCCGCGTCGCAGCACGGCGCCGCGAGGTACGCGTTCATCATGCCGCAGTGGAAATACGCGGCGCCGCCACGTACGACGCCCACGAGTAGCACGCACAGCGCCGCCACGTACGCGGCGCGCGCGAACGCGTGGCGGGCGAGACGGGCAACGCGGGCGGTCATGCGGTGAACGTACGCCCCTCGCGCGGGGCTCGCAAGGCTGGTCCGGCCGGGCCTCCCGCGAGCCCGACATGTACACTGACGCGCACGCTGGGCGGTGCGCGCCCGCACAACCGCGAACGGGGACTCATGGGTGTCTTGACGACGACGTATTCGGTGCCACCCGAACGAATGAGGAAGCTTCGGGCTCACCGGGGGCATCTCGAGAAGATCTTTCGCGCAGAGAACGAGTGGGCCTTCGCGCGCTACGACTTCGAGAAGACTTGGGAAGGAAAGATACGGATCATCGGCAAGTGTTACCCCAGCACACGAGACCGACTCAATCACCAGACCTGTTGGGAGCACCCCGGCTACGACGTGTGGGTAGTGCCGCCCAAGGACGTCCAGTTCGCGGCCAAAGACATCGCGGGGGCGACCTTCGAGGGTCTCCTCAAGTGGTGCAACCTCCTACGCCGGGATGGCCAGCGCGAATACGTGGCCGACGCGAATGGCAACGCCATCCCGGAGGAGCTCTTCTCGTACTACGTGGGCGACCTCGAGGACTTCAAGGCCTTCTTGCGGCAGGCCGCGGGCTCGGGACACTCCCTGCTCTTTGCGACCGGCTAGCACACCTGCGAGACTTCATTCTCGCAGTGGTGGTAGTTGGCCCCGGGAGCGGACAAGCCGGAGGGGTGAATCGGCCAGCTTTGTGGCCGAGAGGGGGCGCCGCGCCCCTAGCCCAGGGTGACCCCAGGGTGACCCGGCGCCGCTGGGCGCACGACCCCTCGCTTCGCCGCGCGATCTGGCCAAAGATAGGCCATGGCCATCCCCACCGTGACGGCGCTCTACGGCGCGCTCAACGCCCTCCTCAACATCGCCCTCGCCAACCAGGTCTCGAGCGGGCGCAGACGCGAGCGCATCGGCGTCGGCACGGGCGAGTCGCGCGACCTGCTGCTCGCGGTGCGCATCCACGCCAACAACGCCGAGTTCGTCCCGCTCGCGCTGGTCATGCTGCTGCTCGCCGAGCTCTGCGGCGGCGGCAGCCTGGGCCTCCACGTGGCGGGCGGCGCCCTCCTCGTGTCGCGCGTGGCCCACGCCCTCGGCATGCCCCGCCCCGCCCCGAACGCCCTCCGCTTCTTCGGCACCGCGGGGACGTGGGGAATGATTGTCGGCATGTCGTGCTGGGTCCTCTGGCTGCGCACGCGCGGGTGACGTGGAGCCGGCGGCTGACGTCCGAGCCCCGGCGCGCCGCTCGGTTGGGGCTTGCGCGTCGCGCGATCCAGTGAAAGATGACGGCCCATGAGAGTGCTGTCGCGTCGCAGGGTGTTGCTCGGGGTCGGGGGTCTCATGGCGGCCGCTTGTGGCTCCTCGGCGGACGAGCCGGGTGGCGCGCCCTCGGCCGAACCGAGCGCCACGTCGACGCCTACCGCCACGGGCCCCTCGCCTGAGGCCGGGCCCCCGCCAGGCACCCCCGACGCCTCCACGAAGCCCGACGCGAGCCCACCCCCGCCCGCGCCCACACCCGAAGAGCTCTTCTCCACTATCGACGCGATCGTCGTCCTCATGATGGAGAACCGCAGCTTCGACCACTACCTCGGCACGCTCTCGTCCGACGCGGGGTACCCGAACCGCGCCACGGTCACCGGGCTCAAGGGCACCGAGACCAACCCCGCGCCCGACGGCACCCCCGTCGCGGCCTACAAGTCCACGAACTTCACGCCCGCCGATCCGCCGCACGGCTTCACCGCGGCGCACGCGCAGTGGAACGGGGGCCTGAACGACGGCTTCGTGAAGGCCCACGCCGGGCCCGATCAGCGCGACGTCATGGGGTATCACGACAGGTCGCAGATACCGTTCTACTATTGGCTCGCCGACAACTTCACCGTCTGTGATCATTGGTTTTCGTCGGTGCTCGGGCCCACCTGGCCGAACCGCTATTATCTCCACGCCGCCTCGTCGGGCGGCAAGACCGACAACACTCCCTACTTCACGGGGGGCCCCGCGACGGTGTGGGAGAAGCTCAAGGCGGCAGGGAAGACCGCGAAGAACTACGCGGCGAGCGGCGTCGGTTGGTACACCGGCGCGTTCATCGGCCGCCTCCTGCAGACGAACCCCGTGCGACCGATCTCGGAGTTCTTCGCCGACGCGCGCGCGGGCAAGCTGCCCCACTTCAGCATCATCGACCCGGACTTCCTCTCCAACGACGACCACCCGAGCCACGACATCCGCGCGGGCCAGGCGTTCGCCGCGAGCATCTACAAGGCCCTCGCCGAGAGTCCGCAGTGGGGTCAGGTGCTGTTCGTCATTACCTACGACGAGAACGGCGGCTTCTTCGACCACGTGCCCCCTCCCGCCGCCACCGACGAGCGCGCCGAGTTTCAGCGCCTCGGGTTCCGCGTGCCGGCGTTCGTCATCGGCCCCACCGTGCGCCGCGGCCACCTCGAGACCGGGGTCCTCGAGCACGTGTCGGTGCTGTCGACCGTGAAGACCCGATTCGGGATCGCGCCCCTGAACCAGCGCATGGCGGTCACCCGCGATCTCTCATCGTGCATCGATCCGGCGTTCTACAAAGCGCCGCAGGCGCCGCCCCCGGGAATGCCCACGATCGTCATGGCCCGCCCGGCGGCGCCGGGCCTCGGCGCCGGGGTCGGCGTGTCGAGCCAGCCAGAGCTCGAGGCGATGGTCACGCGGGGCGAGATCCCGGCGTCGATGCTCGTCGACCGGCGCCCCCCGCGCGAGCGCTACGCGACCTGGCTCGCCGAGGCGGAGGCGCTCGGCGTCGTGCGCTTGGAGTGAGCGGGAGACGCCGCTGTCACCCCGCGCGCCACGGGCCAATGTGGCGGGAAAATAGATAGATCAACACGCCGGTCACCGAAATGTAGCCCCACACGGGCAGCGCGTACCGTGCGAGCCGCTTGTGGTCGGCCGTGCGGTTCTTCAGCCCGAGGTAGACCATGCGCAGCACGAGCGGCACCACGAAGGGCGCCATCAGCTCGTGGCTTATCAAGATGGCAAAGTACACGACGCGGGTCCAGTCGTGCGCGGGGTAGCGCGTGTGCGTACCCCACACGAACGACACGATGTACCCCGCGAGGAAGAGCGCCGAGACCGCCACGGCGGCCAACATGAGGCGGCGGTGGCGGGCGATGTCGCGGCCACGGACGGCGCGCACGGCGAGGAAGAGGAGTACGGCGGCGGTGCCGTTCAGGCTCGCGTTCACCGCAGGGAGCACTTGGTCGAGCAGGTTCACCCGGGCACCCAACCACGGAACCGGGCGCGCAACTAGCAGATTGCACGGCTGAGCCGGCGCTCGGTGCTGGGAGGGGCTATGCTCCCGCCATGCGCACGCGCTCGCTTCGCCTCGCCGCTCTCAGCTCGCTCCTCCTCGGCTCGGGCCTCCTCGTGGGCCTCGGCGCCTGCGGCTCCGACGCTCCCTCGACGCCCCCGGCAGACGCCGCCGTCCCGGTGCCCACGGGGACCGCGCCTCCCCCCAAGCGACGCGGAGCCGCCCCCGCCGGTCGACGCTTCGCCGGGCGTGGACGCGGGGTGTGGGAGCGACGTGCCCCGCGCGCCCGGCGTGCTCCACACGGAGTACGGCGCGGTGCGCGGCGCGCTCGACGGCCCCATCTACGCCTACAAGAACATTCCCTACGCGGCGCCGCCGGTCGGCAAGCTGCGCTGGGCCGCGCCCCAGGCGCCCGCGTGCTGGACGGGCGCGCGCGACGGCGTGGCGTGGGGGCCCCAGTGCCTCCAAGGCAACGTAGAGGGCGACGGCACCTCGACCGGCGTGGAGGACTGCCTGCAGCTCAACGTGTGGACCCCCAACGGCGCGAAAGACCGCCCGATCCTCTTCTGGATCCACGGCGGAGGCAACCAGGTCGGCTCTGCAGTGCAGGAGAACGACGGGGCCCGGGTGTACGACGGCAGGCGCCTCGCCGAGACCACCAACAGCGTAGTCGTCACCGTCAACTACCGGCTCGGGATGCTCGGATTCCTGGGGCACTCGGCCCTCGCGGCCGAGGGTGGCGGGACTGGCGGGACTGGCAATTACGGGCTGCAAGATCTGGCCGCGGCGGTCGCGTGGGCGAAGCGGCACGCCGCGGCGCTTGGCGGCGATCCGGCGCGCCTCATGGTCTTCGGCGAGTCCGCGGGCGGCCTCAACGTGTGCTCGCTGCTCGCCGCGAAGAGCCCTGTCGGCTTCAGCGCGGCGGCCATCCAGAGCGGCGGCTGCGCGGCGCGCACCCTCGCCGACGCGCAGGAGCAAGGGGTCGCGGTCGTCGCCGCCGCCAAGTGCGACGCCGCCCCCGACGTGCTCGCGTGTTTGCGCGGGCTCGCCGGGGCCGATCTGCTGAAGGCCTATCCGACCTCGGTCAACGTCGCCGGAGCGGGCAACGGCTGGGGCGCCACGGTCGACAACGCGTTCCTCGACCAGAAGCCGCTCGACGTCATCGCCTCGGGACGACACGCGAAGGTGCCAGTCGTGATCGGCGCCAACGCCAACGAGACTTCTCGATCGGTTCCGCTACGGTTCGCGGCCACCGACGCCGAGTACCGCGCGGCCGTGCAGACGCTGTTCGGCGCCACCTTCGGCCCCACGGTGCTCGCGCGGTATCCTTCGGCGAGCTACCCGTCGCCGTGGGCGGCGTTCGTGGCCCTTACGAGCCAGGCGAAGTTCATCTGCCCGAGCCGTCGGATCGCGAAGGCCCTCACCACCGCGGGGAGCCCCGCGTACCGCTACTACTTCGACCACCCGCTCGACAACTCGCCCATCCTGAAGGCGTTCGGCACGTTCCACGGCGTCGACGTGGCCTATATGTTCGGCAAGCTCGACGTAGGCGGATACACCCCCTCCGAAGTCGAGAAGGACCTCTCACGGGCCTTCATGCTCTATTGGAGCACGCACGCGGCGACCGGCGCTCCGGGCGGGGCGGGCCTCACCGCGTGGCCCAAGTACGACCCCGCAAAGGACAACTCGCTCGGCATCGGCACGACCACCGCCGTGCGGGAGGGGCTCCACCAGCCCAACTGCGACTTCTGGGACGCGCTGCAGTAGCGCCGAGCCTGCGAGCGCGAGCGCCCGGGGCGGGCCCGCGACGGCGGCGCGGGGGGACACGGGTCGCGCGCTGCTGCTAGCTTGCTCCCATGGGTGTACTCGTCGCCGTAGCGTGGGATGCGCCGACCACGAGGGCGTGATGGCCCTCGCGATTCGAAGCGCGGCTCAGCGCGCCGGCCCGATGAGGCGAAGATGGGGCACGACGGCGGTTCGTATTTCCTTGAACTCCGGGGAACGGACCGGCATCTATATGAATGATGTCCATTCGCCTGCGCCGTGGGTTTGCGCTCTGCCTCGGATTGTTGCTGCCCGCCGCAGCCTGCACCGTCGACCCTCCCGGGGGCGGGATGTCGGACGCGGCGCCGCCAGACGCCACGGTCGCCGATGTGGCCACCGATACGGCCGTGGCGACCGACACCAGTGTCCCCGATACCTTCGCCCCCGACACCTTCGCCCCCGACTCGACGCCCGTAGACTCCAGCCCGGGAGACGCGTCCGCAGACGGCGTGGCGGACTCGATGGCCGACGCGGCGGAGGACGCGCCGATGGACGCGCCGACGGACGCGGCCTGCGCCGACGCTGGCTCGCTCGACAGCGGCCTCGGAATGTCGCGCCTGCTGAACGCGTGCGAGAACGACGCCCTCTACGACGTCGTGGCGACCTGCACCATGCTCCCGATAAACCAGCTCGGGCCGGCGGGGGGCTGCTGTCGCGAGGCGGCCTACACGACGACGACCACCTGCACGACGCGGCTCCACGAAGAGCCCGACGGGGCGGGGAGCCTCCGGCTTCGCGTCGATCCGATGGCCGGCTGCGCGACCACCTCGACCCCCACGGCGTGTAGCCAGGTGGGGAACGGCGCGGCGTGCGACGGCGCGGCGCTCACGTGCCCGCTCGCGGCCTACCCGCAGCCCGGCGCGCCCACCCTCCTCGAAGGCAACTACGTTCGCCTCGTCCGCACCGATCGCCTCATGACCCGGCGCACGGTGATGCCCGAGTACCGCGCCTCCTGCGCGGAGCCGTTCCTCGTCCCTCAGACCACGGTGCCCTCGTGCGCCACCGTGCCGCCAACCCGGACGCTGGTCTCGACCGCAACGAAGTTCACGAAGGTGTCGGAGGGGAGGTTCCGCGTGCGGCGAGGGTGGGCGTCGCGCTCCTCGTCGCTCAACCTCTGCGCCATGCCGATCCAAGAGGTGATCGACAACGCCGCCGTCACCAACGACCGCTTCACCGAGGGCAACCCCCCCGCCGCGGGTGCGTTCGCCACCACGAGCTACAGCTGCACCTACACGTTCACGTTGAGGTGAGGCTGGGCGCCGCGGCGCGGGAGCACCTCGACAGCGTCGGTTCGACGAAGCTGAGCTTACGGCCCGAGGCCTCCCACGCGCGCGAACCCGGCGACCAAGATCGGCTTCTTCGCGCGGTCGTTCGTCGCGCGGACCACGACGAAGGCCGTCGGGTCGAAGCGGACGGAGACGGTCTCCTTGCCGTCCTCCGAGATCGCGCGCTCGGCGCGGTCGACGTACTCGACCTCGCGCCCAGGCCCGCGCTCGAGGATCGCGTGCCGCAGCTCGAGCGCCTTCGCGGGCGGGAGCGCCGCGGCGCCCATCGAGCGCAGTCCTTCGAGCGACACGCCCTCGAGCCCCACGCCTAGCCCTCGGACCGTCCCCACGTCGACGCCGAGGGGCGACCAGAGCAGCCAGCACGCCTCCTCGACCGCGTGATTGGGCGTGGGCCAAGGCCTTGGGACGCAGGTGCCCACGAAGGTTTCGGGCTTTCTCCCGGGCCCGCGATCCCCGCGAGCGCTCTCGTACCGCTCCAAGTCCGCGCACACGCGCGCCGTCGCGGCGAGCTTGTCGCCGCACCCAAAGTCGTACTCGCGCGCCTGGCGCACCGCCGTGAACGCGCCCGGTTTGGAGACGAACGGCAGCGCGCTGCCCGCACCGCCGCGACCTCCCCGAGGGTAGCCGGGCACGCCGTCTCCGAAGCCTCGCCGCTCGCGGAGAGCGAGGCTTATCGGGTTCCCTTCTCCCGCGACGATCGCGACTACCGAACCACGGCGTAGGATGTGCCCCGCTGGCATGGCGTTCGGCGCGCTCGGATCCGCCGGCACGAGGAAGGCGTGCGCGTAGTGGAGGAGCGCGCGCTTCGCGAGCGCCTCGTCGCCATAGTCGACAGCCAAGATGACCACCGGCTTTTTCCAACACTCGAAGCCAAAGCGCTTGCGCGACCGTTCCGGAATCGGCGTGGGCAGCGCACTGAGCAGCGCCTCGATCTCGGCGCTCGCCTTCGCCGAGTCGCGAAGTGTGCAGTTCGCATCCGTCACCGCGGAGGGCAAATCGTCGAGCGCGATGGGAGGGAGCGAGGGTACCGCCGCCGCCGACCCCGATGGCCCCGCGCTCACGGAGGGAGCGGGCCCCGGAGAGGGGCCGTCGCTCCTCTGGCGACACCCTACGAGTGCCATCAACGCCAACGCTAACGTCAGCCCTAGCTTCGTCGCCTCCCAGCTCATCGGCATAGGCTACCCGAATCCAACAAGGGTGGCCGGCGAGTGAGCGGCGGTGGTAGAGCGGCATCATGGCGGACCCGACGAAGCCCCCTTCCCCCCCCGGCCTCTTCGGCGGCATCTCCACCTCGCGGTTTCTGCGGGACTACTGGCAAAAGAAGCCGCTGCTCGTGCGCGGCGCCTTCCCAGAGCATCGCGATCCGATCGATCCCGACGAGCTCGCGGGCCTCTCGTGCGAAGACGGCGTCGAGTCTCGCATCGTGCGAGAGAAGGGCGGCGATCGCCCTTGGCAGGTCACCTGGGGCCCGCAGCTCGAGGCCGACTTCGCGAAGCTCCCGAAGCGGGGGTGGACGCTCCTGGTTCAGGAGGTCAACCGCTGGGTGCCCGAGATCGCGCTCATGCTCGAGCCGTTCGCGTTCCTCCCCAGCGTCCGCGTCGACGACGTGATGCTGAGCTTCGCCGCGCCGGGTGGGAGCGTGGGGCCCCACGTCGACAGCTACGACGTCTTCCTCATCCAGGGCCGCGGAAAACGCCGGTGGAAGTACCACACACGCCCAACGAAGGATCGGCGCATCAAGCCCGATCTCGAGCTCCGCATTCTGGAGGAGCTCGAGCCTCAGGCCGACGAGGTGCTCGGCCCCGGCGACATGCTGTATCTTCCACCCAACTTCGCGCACCACGGCGTCGCGGTCACTCCGTGCCTCACCTACTCGGTCGGCTTTCGTTCGCCGTGTATGGGCGAGGTGTGGTCGTCGTTCGCGGCCGCCGCGGCCAGGCAGAGCCCCGCCTCGGCGACCCTCCTGGTAGACCCCAAGCTCACGCCCGCGTCGAACCCGGGCGCCATTCCCGACGCGCTGCTCTCGCGTATACGCACCATGGTGCGCACGCTCGACACCTCCGACGACGCCATCGATCGGTGGTTCGCGTCGTTCGCGACGCGCCTCAAGCCCGGACACGAGCTCGAGCCGCCGGCGCGCGCGCCGACCCCGAAGGCCCTCTTCGGCAAGCTCGCGCGAGGCGCGGTGCTCGCGCGCTCCGAAGAGGCTCGCTGGGCGTTCTTGCCCCACGCGGACCACGCGGACCACGCGGAGGGCGGGCTCCTGCTCTACGTGGGCGGGACCGAGCTCGTGGTGCCGGCCGAGGCGACCGCCCTCGCGCGAGCCCTCTGCGCGAGGCGGCGACACGAGGGGCGCGAGCTCGTCGCGGCGACGACGGCGCCGGCCGCGCGCGAGCTGCTCGTGCGCCTCGTCGCGATGGGCGCCCTGCATTTTCTCGACGACTGAGCGGACAGCGGGGAGCGTGGGGAGCCTCGCGCGGAGGGCGCGTTCGCCGACGACGCGTCCCCCGTCAGGTCGAGCCCGACCCGCGGGCGGACCGAGTCACCTCGCCCACAGATCGCCCAGGGCAAGCACCAAGCCCTCGAAGGGCGGAAGCACGTAGGCTCCACCACCACGAACGGTCTGAGTGAGTCGATACGCCGATCCGTGCAGCACGTGGATCTCGACGGTCTGCTGCTCCACGTCCACGAGCCACAGGTGCTCGACCATGAACGCCTCGTAGATGCGCTTCTTGTCCCCGCGATCGAGCGCCTCGGTCCCCTTGGAGAGCACCTCGCAGCACCAGTCCGGCGGGACCTCGAAGTAAGCCTTATCGATGGGAATCTCGGGCATGCGCTCGCGGCGCCACCCCGAGAGATCCGGTACGACGACGTGCGGACCAAGGTGAAGCTCGGGCTCGTCCAACAGCACCCACCCGCCGGGCCCATCGTGATCGAACGGACCGCCGATGCGGACGCCCAACCTGGAAGCGACCCGCGCGTGCATGGGCCGAGGCCGAGGATGCGAGTGCAGCATCCCGAACACGATCTCGCCCACCACATGCTGAGGAAGGGCGAGGAGGTCCGCGTACGTGGCATGGGCGGGGAGGCGCTGGGCCATGACGCAGACTAGCACGCGGCTAGTAGCGTCCGAGCGGAAGTGTGGGCGTCGCCACGACGCACTGGCCCGTTTTCTCCTGCGCCGCGGGCGCGCAGTGTCGGCACAGAGCAGACGCGCGCCGCTCGCCGCCTGGCTCGCGCCGAAGAGTGTGCACATCGGTGCACGCGCGGTCGCGCGCCGAGCAGAACACTGCGCGCTCCGCGTGCGCGGGGTCTCGTGTGGCAGGGCCTTCGCGGCCACTGGCATTGGATGGATAGGCTGGGTCGCTAGTGGCGCGCGTAGACGCCGCGCGCTCCGTCCGATGGCATCGGAGTTGCTCTTAGGCACGAGAGGCGTCCAGCCCCGCCGACCCGCCTCACGGAGCGCTCCAACCATGAAACGTGCAATCCTGCTCTGGTCCGCAGTGGTCTCCCTCAGCGCGTGCAGCGGTGGCGATCCGCCGGCCGACGACTCCGCGCCCCGCGCGAAGCCGGGGAGCGGGGCGCCCGTGGTGCTCGGCGTCCACCCCGACGCCTGCGCCTTCAGCGGAGACGTGCTGCCGAGCGCGGCCGCCGCGGACGGGATGGTCGACCTCCCGCCGAATCATCCTCTGATTCGCTACGTGGGGCGGGTCGACTGTCGCCCGAGCGCGCCGCGGTTCTCGTATCCGGCGGTGTCCGTGAAGGCGCGCTTCACCGGGAGCGCCATCGACGTCAAGCTGAGGGACTCCGTGGAAGGAGGCGAAGAGCAGGGCAGCTGGTACGAGGCCCTCGTGGACGGCGTGCCACAGCAGCTCCTCGTCAATGCCCAGCAGGAGGTCTACTCGATCGGTCGCGACTTGGGCCCAGGCGAACACTCGCTCGAGGTATGGCGGCGGATCGAGAGTCGTGGGGCCGGGCAGGGCGAATTTCTCGGTCTTCGCGTCCGTAGCGGCGAGACCCTGAAGCCCGTCCTGGTCTCCGGCCGGAGGATCGAGGTCATCGGCGACTCAGTGACGTGTGGGTATGGCAACTTGAAGCGCACCTCGACGCCAGACGAATTCCACTACACGACGAAGAACACCAACGCGCGACTCACCTACGGAGCGGTCGCAGCTCAGCTCTTGTCGGCCGAATACATCGCTGTCGCGTACTCCGGGAAGGGCTTGTGGAGAAACTACCAGGCGGCGCCTGGCCCGACGCTTCCGCAGCTCTATCTGCGGGTCCTGCCCGACGAGGCCTCGCCGCTGTGGGACGTGCGCCGGTCACCCCCTGACGTGGTCGTCGTGAACCTTGGCACCAACGACTTCTCGCCATCGGCGGGTGGAGCGGACCCAGGCCCGAGCGGCGAGCGATTCCGGGCGGCCTACGTCGAGTTCCTCAAGACCTTGCGAGGTCACTACCCTGGTGTCCCGTTGGTCGCGGCGCTCGGACCGGTGATGTCGGACAACTACCCTGTCGGTGTTCGTGCGCTGACGACCGCCACCGGCGCGGTCCAGGCCGCGATCGAGGTAAGGAAGAGCGCGGGCGACGCCGACGTGCACTTCATTTCGTTCCCGCTCCAGAGCGCGCCGTACGGTGAGGACTGGCACCCGACCGTGGAGACCCACGAGAAGATGGGGCGTCAGCTCGCGGAGCTCGTCCAGCGGCTCAAGGGCTGGTGAGTGATCGCCGAGGCGTGTGGACGCCTCACGCGGAGGGCGGGCTCCTGCTCTACGTGGGCGGGACCGAGCTCGTGGTGCCGGCCGAGGCGACCGCCCTCGCGCGAGCCCTCTGCGAGAGGCGGCGACACGAGGGGCGCGAGCCGCGGCGACGTCGGATCCGGCCGCGCGCGAGCTCCTCGTGCGCCTCGTCGCGATGGGCGCCCTCCATTTCCTCGCCACGTGAGAGGACGCCGGTCAGGCGCGCGCACGAGCTCGGGAGCGCGCGCTAGAAGACCCCTCCCAGCTGGACCTGCCCCGCGCCCAGCGACAGGCTGACCGCGCGCGCCGGAGAGGACGGCTCCGTCACGCGCATCGAGCGGCTCGCGCTGCCGACGACGCCCGCGATCACGAAGACCGGGGACGCCGAGGGCCGCCACAACCAGGGGCGGCACCACGGGCCACCGGCCGCGCACGTCCCGCGGCCACTCGGCCCCCACCGCGCCGCCGACCATCATGAGAGTGCCCGCGACGACGCCCACCGATCGCGCCCGTGCTGCCGGTCTGCACGTCCTCGCGATACCACTGCTCCACCACCTTCACATCGGCGCTCAGTCGGACCGCGCGCGTCGCGGGGGCGGTCGCGAGGGCAGCGCGCATGCGCTCGAGGGTCTCGTCGTATCCCTCGACGCTGTTGGGGCGAGGAGGGAGCTTGTCAACGGCGGCCGCCGGCGGGCGGGATGGCGCGCGGGGGGTCGGCGCGGGGGTCTCTTCCGCCCGCGCTCGCTGGCAGAAGGTGGAGAACACGGCGAAGAGCACAATCGAGGTGGCGAGGCGCATGCGGGGCTCCTTGTGGGACGGCGGGCGTGGTGCCTGAGGTCACGTCATCCACGTCATGAGCAATTCCCATGCCCCCTGCGCTCGCCTCAGGCCGCCGCTGACCGGCGGGGGTGCTTGTCACCAGCGCCACCGCAGGTCGCGCCGCCCGTGTGCAGCTCGGTGCACGCACGGCCGCGCGCCGTGCAGCACACTGCGCTCCATGCGCGCGCGGCGCGCGGGGCGTCTGGCTGCCCCGCGGACCGCGCGGGCCCACCTTCGCGCTCCGCCCGATGCACCGGAGTTGCTCTTGCGCAGGCGAGGCGTCGACGCCCCTGGCCCGCCTCAAGGAGAGCTCCGAACATGAGACGCGCAATCCTGCTCTGGTCCGCGGTTGTCTCTCTCACCGCGTGCAGCGGCGGCGACCCGCCGTCCGAAGACCCCACGCCCGCGCGAAGCCCGCGAGCGGGGCGCCCGTGGTGCTCGGCGTCCACCCCGACGCCTGGGCCTTCAGCGGAGACGTGCTGCCGAGCGCGGCCGCCGCGGACGGGATGGTCGACCTCCCGCCGAATCATCCGCTGATTCGCTACGTGGGGCGGCTCGACTGTCCGCCATCGGGCGGCAGCTGCGCATCGCGGCGCCTCATGGCGTCACCGAGTGTCCGCGGTCGTAGGTCGTGCGTTCCTGGGTTCCGTCGCTCAGCCCACTTCGCTCGCGCATCGTGCCTTCCACGGCGATCGGGCTCCCGGCAGGGAAGCCCCAGGCGGCGCTCCACCCGGGGACGCCGGAGAGATCGGGCATCGTGACCTGGTAGGGCTCGCCGGGCGGAAAGTAGCTGCGCGCGACGCTGACGTTCCACTGCGTCTTCTTGGACGCCGAGTAGGCGTAGAGCGCGTAGGCGTACGCGTTCGGGAAGTCGGGAAACTCGAGCTGCGCCCGGCCATAGGGCGCCGAGCCTGCGACCGACGCGACGGGGTCAGGAAACGTCATGTCGAGCGTGAGGTCGACGGGCTTGGTGAACCGTCCCGTCAAGTAAGAGGCCCCTTGATCGCTCCTCCCGTTCCTGGCCGCGGACACGCTGAGGACGTACGCGTCGGCCCCGCGGAACTGCGACGAATCGATCTCCGCGTAGGTGTCGGTCATCGTGCGGCCCTGCTCCGAAGTCTGGACGCGGAACGGGCTCCTCCCCTCCACCGACCACGTGACGTCGTGCCCGACGAGGTCGTTGTCCGAGAGTCCGGTCACCGCGAGCGAGCGAAGCGTGACCGGCCTCCCTTCGACGGCGAAGTCCAGGTTCACCGGTGGGTTCGACCCGAGGGTCTCCGTGAGCGGCAGGCCCCGCTTCACCACGACGCGGGTGAGCGGCTCGTGCTGGGAGGCCCTCAGGCCGAAGACCAGGTCTTTGTAGTCGGTCCACAGCTCGAACGACTGTAACCGGTGCACATGGCGCGCGCGGCGTCGGAGGAGCGCGACCCACTGGGCAGGGCAAGACGGCAAGCGGGGGGGCTCGCGGCGAGCTGATCACGAAAGCGGAGCGGAGGTCGTCCCCGCGATCACGCCGGGATGAGGGCGAGCGGCGGCGGGACGGTGACGTCGCCGAGGGGGCCCCCAGAGCTCGTCCGGGTCGAGGCGCGCGCGGGTGCCCCCAGTTCTTCGGGGCGAGCTCGAGGTACCGGTCCTTCGGCCAGGTCGGGAGGAGTCTGAGCACCTCCTCGAGGTAGAGCTGCGGATCGAGGTCGTGGAGTCGGCAAGAGGCTACGAGGCTGAAGAGCGCGGCGGCGGCGTGGGCGTGAGATCGCTGCCATAGAAGAGCCAGTTCTTGCGGCCGACCACGATGGTGCGAAGGGGCCCGCTCGCTGCGTGTGTTGTCGAGGGGAGGCGGCCGTCGAGGAAGACGCGGCGGAGCTCCTGCTCCTGGTTCTCGGCGTAGCCGAGCGCCTTCGTGGCGAGCGTCCTGCCGAGGGTCGCGCGCGGTCGTTCGCACCCAGGCAAAGAACTCGTCGACGAGCGGGAGGACGCGCGAGACGCTCTCTCGTCCGATCGATGGGCGGCATGTGGGCGAGCGCGTTGTCGGCGACGTAGATCGCGCGGATCCGCGTGAGGCCTGCGACTCCGATGGGGTACTTGCAGATCGCAGCTTCGAAGAAGTAGCGGCGGGTATGGGCCCAGCAGCCGACGAGGAGCACCGGCGGATCTGCGCCTCCGTGTCCGCGGTCGAGGATGTCGTAGACGCTGCTGGCGTCGGACTGGAGATAGCCACGGAAGCCCTTGAAGAGCGAGGCGACGGCGTCCTGCGTGTGGCGCTCGACGACATAGGAGAAGAGCACGTGATCGCGATCGGCCACGATGGTGAAGAAGTGGCCCTTCTTGCAGGCGCGTTTGGGGCCGCCGTCGCGGGCGCCCGCTGGATGGCGGCGCCCGTGGCGTCGGTCGAGAGGACCGAGCACGTCTCGATGGCGTCGCGCAGCATGCCGTGCACGATGGTCGCGCCGAGCGTGCTGCCAAGGCCCTCGAGGTTGCGGCACATGGTCGAGCGATCGAGGGACTCGCCCATCGCCGAGACGTGTCGCTCGAGGCGGTAGTTCGGGACCCCCGAGCGCGAACTTCTGCACGGCGAGCCAGGCGAGCACCGAGGTGTGGAGCATGGCGCGCGGGAAGAGCGGCTTCGGCGAGGGCGCGACCATCACCCTCGCCGCGCCGTGAACGGAGACTTTCGTACTTCGCCACCTTCTTCACGAGGACCTTGAAGCAGGCGCGCTGGAACATCAGCTGATAAGCCTCGTCTCCCAGTCAATGAGCCTTCCGCCGCTCGCCTCGGCGCCGCCATCGCGGATCTCGACCACCACCCGCGGGAGCTTGGACGCGGAGATCGCGCGCCCCTTCGGGCGCGGCTTCTCGCTCTCGGCCTCCTCGGGCGGAGGCGGGGCGAAGCCGGCTCGGTGCCGGCTCCGGCGCGCCGTTCTCTCCCGTGGTCCCCGTAGGTTGCTTCGTGAGCGCGTCGAGCTCCGCTTGAGCTTCGCCTGATCCGCGAGCAAGTTGCCGAGCGTGAGCTGAAGCTCGCTGGTGCCGCTTCGTTCGGACTTCGTGCCGTACAGCCGCCGCTTGAGTAGCTCGTTCTCGCTCGCGTGGTTCGTGAGCGCGCTCTCGAAGCGCGGCGATCGTCCCTGCAGCGACGCGATGAGCGCCTGAAGCGACGCGATGGCCGCGTCGCGCTCGGCGAGCGCGCTCACCAGCTTCGCGGTCTCCGGGGATGCGCATCGCTCTTCACGGTGCCGTTAGACGTAGCCGATCTTCTGAAATTCAGCCTCATGGCGAATATTTTCCCATCTTAGTCGACTGTCTTCGTGAGCCCCGCGAACAGGGCCTCGAACGACCTCGCTCACGATCACGCTCGTCTCTCCCTCCCTCTCGGGTCTGGGGATCTCGAACACCCCGCGGTCCAGGCGCTTGTACCAGAGCACCGCTCCCGTGCCGTCCCACGTCAGTATTTTTACAGTCTGCCGACGCTTGCCGAAGAACACGAACAGCGCCTTGGACCGAGGCTCACGCCCCATCCGCTCGCGCACCAGCCCGCCCAGGCGCTCGAACCCGAAGCGCATGTCCACGGGCTCGACGGCCACGAAGATCTCCACTCCCTGCGGGATCACGACGCGCCCCCGGCCAGCGCCCTCACGACCTCGCGCAGGAGCCCCGCGTCGAACCCCGGCTCGACGCGCACCTTCGCGGGCCCCACCTCCACGACGAGGCCTCCCACCGCGCGGGGCGCGACCTCGAGGCGCACGAACGCTGTCCGTGGCTCGGGAGCCGGCCGGACTCGAGACCCCCGCCCGTCCACCTCCGCGGCCCAGCGACAGAGGCTCCCCTTCGACAGCCCGTGCTCTTCGCTATACTTCGCAGCGCTCACCCCGCTCGCCCGCCACGCCCGCACTTCCGCCCCGCGCTCGCCCCTGCTTCGCTGTCGTCCCATGGGTTGCAGTTTGCACTCCCCGATCACTCGCGCGACGTGGGGTCCGCAGCGGCTTACGAACGCGACTTCACTCCGGTGCCGCCAGGGAAGCACCTGGCCGGTGCTGCGTGACCCCGTATAGGAGAGCCAACCCGCACCGTCCGC